>CAMTFT010000319.1 GCA_947071365.1 uncultured bacterium
ATGATAGAGAAGTTCTTTGCCTTTGAAGGAAAAAAGGTTTTGATTGGATAATTTGTCCTATAAATAAAAAACAGGAGGGTATTTACTATGGAGAAAATGAAGCTTGCGATACTCGGCGCCGGAGGAATTGCGTCAACCATGGCAAGGACTGTCAGGGAAATGGACGAGGTCTGCCTGTATGCAGTGGCGGCCAGAGAGGAAGAACGGGCAAAAAAATTCGCGGAGGAATATGGGGCAGAACATTTTTACGGCAGCTACGAGGAGATGCTGAAGGACGATGGCATTGATCTTGTATATGTGGCTACGCCGCATTCCCATCACTACGAGCATGCGAAGCTGTGTATTTCCTATGGCCGTCCGGTTCTCTGCGAGAAAGCATTTACGAGGGATACGCAGGAGGCGGAGGAGCTGCTTGCTTGCGCAAAGGAAAAAGGCGTTTTTATCACAGAAGCAATGTGGGTTCGCTATATGCCGATGTCAGTCACGTTGAAGGACATTCTCAAAAAGGGAAAGATCGGGGACGTTGTGGGACTGACGGCAAATCTCGGCTATTCATTGATGCATGTGGAGCGTATGGTGCGGCCGGAGCTGGCCGGTGGTGCGCTTCTTGATCTCGGTGTGTACACGCTGAATTTTGCCACCTGGGTTTTGGGAGATGATGTACGGGACATCGCAACGTGCGTAGTCAGACACGACACGGGAGTGGACAAGCAGGAGTTCGTCGATCTCGTATATTCTGATGGCACAGTGGCAGGACTGTTTAACACGATGCAGGCGACTACTGACCGCAAGGGATATATTTACGGGACAAAGGGTCATATCGTGGTAGACAATATCAATAATTATGAAGCGTTCCACGTTTACAACAATCAGTATGAGCTGGTGGAGACGATCCGGAGGCCGCAGCAGATCTCGGGATATGAGTACGAAGTTCTGGCCTGCAAAAAGGCGCTGGAAGAAGGGCGGCTGGAGTGTGAGGAGATGCCGCATGAGCATACGCTTAAGATTATGAGGCTGTTGGATGCGATCAGGGAGAAGTGGGACTGATACAGGTTAACCTTACAGAAATTCCTCACGCTGGTCGTGGATCAGGAAATTTTCAAGACCGGCTTTAATAAACTGATCGATGGTTTGCTGTATCCGGCCCCAGTCAGTGCATTGATTTTTCAGCATCATGCGGTTGATCGCAAGACATCCGTTCATCTGGAAATAGAAAACCGCCTCCGCCTGCTCAAAGGTCAGGAGGCTGTTTTGCATCAGCCGTGTAACGAAATTTTCTTTGCCCAGATCGGCGAGCTTTTCCAGCATCCGGGCGGAGGTCACATCATCAATATCATAATAATGAAGGTAGAAGGTTCCGCGCTCCATGATATCGTAGAGAAGCTGGGATTGTAAGGGGCAGGCGAATGCGTTTGGAGAAACAGCAGGATCATCTGCGCCAGTAGAAGAGGTTATTTTAAGAGAACCTTAATAAATTCTTATCAGAATCCATATAATTCCCTTTGCCTGGTCTGGTAAAATGATTACTTACCACGAAGGAAAGGAAAAATTATGGCAGACAAAATACTGGTTGTAGATGATGAAAAGGAAATCGCTGATCTTGTTGCACTTTACCTTGAAAGCGAGAATTTTACTGTTTTTAAGTTTTACACGGCATCAGAGGCATTGAAATGCATTCAGAATGAAACGTTGGACCTTGCGATTCTGGATGTTATGCTTCCGGACATGAGCGGATTGCAGATCTGCAAGAAGATACGGGAACAGTATTGTTATCCTGTGATCATGCTGACAGCAAAGGGCGAGGAGATCGACAAGATCACTGGTCTGACGCTGGGGGCTGACGATTACATTACGAAACCGTTCTTACCGTTGGAATTAGTGGCCCGTGTAAAGGCACAACTGAGAAGGTACAAACGGTATAATGTCAAAGCGGAACCGGAGGAGGATGTGATCGTCCATTCCGGTCTGGTTTTGAACATTAAAACCCATGAATGCACTTTAAATGAAAAGGTTCTGTCCCTCACCCCTACTGAGTTTTCCATTCTCCGCATTTTGTGCCAGCAAAAGGGAAGGGTAGTCAGTTCAGAGGAATTGTTCCACCAGATATGGGGAGATGAATATTTCAGCAAAAGCAATAATACGATCACCGTCCATATCCGGCATTTGCGTGAGAAGATGGGAGAGTCCTTCGAAGAGCCGAAATACATAAAGACAGTCTGGGGGTGCGGATACAAAATTGAAGCGTAAAAGTCAGGAGATTGCAAAGCTAATTGGACTGTGCGCCCTGGGCGTATTCATTTGCTACAATATTTACTATTTTGTGGACAATGCATGGAACGGTGTATTTGTAGACTGGTTCATGCGGAGATATATGTGGGAATATGAATCTGTTTATATGGGAGAAAATATCCTTATACGGGAACCGGACTGGCCAAGGCTGAAGGGGCTGATCCTTACGGTATTATGTGTGAACGTCGTATTCTGGTCCGTGGTTTTGTATGTGGCATCCCACCTTTACGCGAGGGCAAGGGTACGGAAAAATGTCACAGAGATCAGCCGGGAAATACGGGGATATATGCAGCAGGAGGGAAAAGAGCCGGATGCATTTCCAAAGGAGCATGCGGAGATATCAGCGCAGATGTCCGGGATTAAGTCCGCCATGCAGCATCATGAGCAGATATTGAAGGAGGAGGCATCAAGAAAAAATGACCTTATCGCATATCTGGCTCATGATCTGAAAACCCCGCTCACCTCTGTCATAGGTTATCTGAGCCTGTTGGATGAGGCACCGGATATGCCTGCTGCCCAGAAGGCGAAATACGTGAATATTGCCCTGGATAAAGCGGGGCGACTGGAAAAGCTGATCAATGAATTTTTTGAAATAACAAGGTTCAATCTGCAGCAGGTCGAGTTGGAAGAGGAAAATATAGACCTTCACTATATGCTGGTACAGATGACGGATGAATTTTATCCGCTGTTAAATGATCATGGGAATACGGTGAAATTGCAGGTGGATGAAAATATGAGCATCTATGGTGACTCGGTGAAGCTGGCGAGAGTATTCAACAATATTCTGAAAAATGCGATCGCATACAGTTACCGGGATACCGTGATTGAGATACGGGCGGAAAATGCGGAGGATGAGGTTCGGATCTGTTTTTGCAATAAGGGGAAGACTATTCCGGCCCGGAAACTGGACTCTGTATTTGAAAAGTTTTTCCGCCTGGATGAAGCAAGGACTACGAATACGGGAGGCGCGGGATTGGGGCTTGCCATCGCAAAAGAGATCGTTACTCTGCACGGCGGGACGATAACGGCAAAAAGCGAGAAGGAATTGACGACCTTCTGCGTATCGTTGCCATCCGCAGGTTAGGATAATTTCTGTTTCTTCTTAACCATTTCTTAGGATTTAAATAACGGAATGTTAAAGTATGAACGGCTTCTGTTCTGTAGAATGAATGCAGAACAGGAGCTGTTTATTATATCATAGGAAAAATGCATTC
>CAMTFT010000320.1 GCA_947071365.1 uncultured bacterium
GATGTAGCTCCGTCTCGTGGGCTCGGAGATGTGTATAAGAGACAGGTTTCATTCTCCTTCTTTTTGTCATTATAATTGAATTGCGAAGCAATAATAATGAATCCTCGCGGAATGTTTTTGTTTCATGGGACAACTTTTTTCCGATGAAACAAAAAAACCGCCTCCCGGGCTATAGCCCAAGAGACGGAAGATCACGGAATCTTTCGCGGTACCACTCTCATTTATGATCGCTCATACACTCATCGGATACGGACTGTCGTCTTATATCCTGCCCGTATAACGGCCGGGATCCCGTCTGCATCTACTCTCTGAATCTGTATATCAAAATCAGATTTCGGGCAGCCGCTCAGGAGCGAGTTCTGCTCATCTCTTCTGGCACCTCACACCACCCGGCGCCTCTCTGAAAAAAGAACATCAGCGTACTATTCTCCGTCATCGCATTTTGCTTCGTTTCGTTTGTACCACTTTACCATTGAAATATCATTTTGTCAACCTTTATTTTATGCCGGCTCCTGAGCATTCCCGCTGACCCCGGCACATCTATTATGTCGTCTCCTACGCCTTTCCTGTTGAACGCAACGCATCTATTATGCCGGTTCCTGCGCGTCACCGACGGAAAGTACCACGTCCGCCCCCTGTATCGTCTGCGGCCGGTGCGCAATGATAAAGCATGTCCTGCCGCTCATCGCCCTGTCAAGCCCTTCCCGTATCCTCTGCTCCGTCACCGTATCTACAAAGCTGGTGGCCTCGTCGAGGATCAGTATTTCGGGATTCGAGAGGATCGCCCTTGCGATGGTAAGCTGCTGCTTTTCTCCCTGGGAAAGACGGCAGCCCTCTTCGCCGATCACCGTATCGTATCCCTGCGGAAGCCTTTGGATAAATTCATCGGCAGCCACCACTTTTGCCGCCTCCTGCACCTCTTCCCTCGTCGCTTCCATCCGTCCATACCGGATATTGTCAAGCACCGTACCGTGGAACAGCCATGGTTCCTGCAACACCATACCGAATTTTGCGCGGAGCTGCTCCCGGCCATATGACCGGACATCCGCGCCGTCCACGTAAATCGCTCCCTTCTGGACATCATAAAACCGCATCAGAAGCTTTACCAGCGTCGTCTTGCCGATACCGGTACAGCCCGTAATCGCCACTTTGCATCCCGGGAGGATGTCCGCCGTAAAGTCGGTGAGAACCGGCTCCTCATCCCTGTACCAGAAGGTCACATGTTCGAAGCGAACTGCGCCGCGTCCCTGCGTTGCCTGCACAATATCCTGCTTTGGCAATGAGTCTCCCTCCTCTTTCTGAGATAGAAATGCTTCTATCCGCTGCCAGGAGGCATCAGCACTTTGCAGCATACCCACAGACTGAGATATCTGCCGGACCGGCTGTCCCATATTCCTGATATAATGGATCAGGGCCTGTATATCCCCGATCCGAAACTGCCCCTGCAGTGCGATCGCTCCGCCAAGAAGCACCACCGCGATATATCCTGCCGCTGCGGCCCCCTGCATAATCACGTTCATAAGATCCGAACAGAATTCCGCCCGCCAGGATGCGTCATACATTTCCCGGCTGTATCTGCGGTACTCTTCTGAAACTGCCTTTTCTCTTCCGAAGACCCGCAGCAGGCTGCGCATGGAATACGCTTCCTCCACAAATCCCTTCGCCCGGGCAGATGCTTCCTGCAGCTTTTTCTTATACTTTTTTGCCTTCCGGGACAAAAGCCATATCAAAAAACCGGCTATCAGAATGATCAGGGCAAGAACCACAGCCAGAGGAAGGCTGATACGCAGTATCATGACACCAATGCCGATTACTGTGACCGTACCGGAAATCAACTGCTGGACACTCTGGCTGATATTTTCCCCTATCGTGTCCACGTCCGAAGTAAGACAGCTCAAAATATCACCGACGGAGTTTTCCTCAAAATACGGAAGCGGCAGCGCATTCTGCTTTTTTATCAGAGCTTCCCGAAGCCTCACGGCCAGATCCGCCGAGATCCGTGCCATTATCCAGCCCCCCGCCGCTATCATCACCGCGGAAAGAAGATAAAGTGCAGTAAGAAGCTTCAGAATTTCCGAGATTGCCAGGAGATCCATAGAACCCGTGCCGTTTAACTTTGCCATGATCCCGTCAAAAATTTCTGTTGTCACGTTTCCAAGGAGCTGCGGCCCCTGCACTATCAGAATGCAGCCGATTGCTGTAAGCAGGAACACGCAAAGAAAGCCCCAGGTATATTTTCTTAAATAATCGCGAAGCCTAACGCGCATCCTCTGTCACCTCCCCGATTCCCTGGGAAAAAGCAAGCTGACGGTAATATGCACAGCTTTGCATCAACGCCCTGTGGCTTCCCATACCGACGATCTGCCCCTTATCCAGCACAATGATCTTATCTGCATTTCCTATCATGCTGATCTGGGAAACTGCCATCAAAACAGTGGCTCCCTTTACTTTTTCCTCCAGCGATTTGCGCAGGTGCGAAGCGGTGTCGTGATCCAGTGCCGAAAAGCAGTCGTCAATGAGGTATAACTGCGCATCGCCGACCAGAGCCCTCGCAGCAGCAAGACGCTGCCTCTGGCCGCCTGAAAAATTCTTTGCGCCCTGCGCAATTTCAGCCTCCAGCCCTTTTTCCATTTGTCTGACGAAGCCCTCCGCCTGTGCTGCCCCCAGCGCTTCCCATAGCTCCTGCTTTGACGCTTCCTCTTTCCTGAAACGGAGATTTTCTGCAATGCTTCCTTTAAAGAGCCCGGAGTCCTGCGGAATGTAACTGATTTTTTTACTGAGACTTTGTCTGCCATAGCTTTGAACATCCTTTCCATCTATCAGGATCTTCCCCTGATCTGTTTTATATTCTCCCAGAAGCAGCCGAAGCAGCGTTGTTTTTCCTGCCCCGGTTCCACCGATAATCGCCACCACATCGCCTTCCTCCACCGAAAAGGAAAGCTGCCGAAGTACGGGCCGCCTGCTTTGCGGATACTGAAAAGATACCCCGCAAAAGGAGACGGCAGGTATTTCGCCTGTTTTTTTCTGCATCGGCCCTGCCTGTGCCGATTTCCCGCCGTCCTCAGATTCCCGTGCCTCACTTTCTCCGGCCTTCAAAACCGGAATGCGCAGCACCTCTCCTATCCCGGAACACGCGCGTATCCCCTCCGGCAATACAAAGGCATACATGGACAGAGAAAGAAAAGCGCCAACTGTCATGACTACGTACTGAATATCCGAGATCAATTCTCCCGATTGCAGGTATCCTTCATTGATTCCGGCCGCACTTCGGCCTGCCAGAAAAAGAAGCGCACCATTCATGACCAGAAACAAAACAGGCATCAAAAGCGATACGGTACGGTTCATGGCGAGGACGGATTTTCCCCACTGTCTGTTTTTTTCCGACATTCTCTCCTCTTCCCGCCTCCGGGAACCGAAGGCGCGTACGACCATCAATCCACGGAGCTGTTCATGTACCTGTCTCTTATACACATCTGACGCTGCCGACGACTTAATAGGT
>CAMTFT010000321.1 GCA_947071365.1 uncultured bacterium
CTACACCTATTAAGTCGTCGGCAGCGTCAGATGTGTATAAGAGACAGTCTTTTAGGAGGACGCTATTATGTTAATGAACATGAAGGACTTACTTGCAGTTGCAAATAAGAACAATTTTGCAGTACCTGCTTTCAATGTCAGTGATTATTCCATGTTTAAAGGTTTAATGGAAGTAACAGAAGAGCTGAATGCTCCGATCATCATTGCTATCCATCCGGATGAGCTGAAGCACACCGGTGTAGAGATGGTAACAGCCATCGTTGAGCGCTTACATAAATCCACTGTTCCGAGTGTTATCCATCTGGATCACGGCGCATCCTATGAGCAGGTGCTTCTGGCTATCCAGAACGGCTTCACCTCCGTTATGATCGACGGTTCTTCTCTTCCGTTTGAGGAGAATATCGCTGTTTGCCAGAAGGTCGTTGCTGCTGCTCATCCGGTAAACGTTTCTGTTGAGGGCGAGCTTGGTACGATCGGTACTGCCGATGACTTCGGTGAGGCTGGTTCCAAGGTGATCAAATACACAGATCCGGAAGACGCAAAGAAATTCATCGAGGCTACAGGCGTTGACTGTCTGGCGATCGCCATCGGTACATGCCACGGTATTTACCCGAAGGGTGTAGATCCGAAGCTTCGTCTTGACATTCTCAAAGACATCAAGGCTGCCATTCCGGAGACTCCGCTCGTTCTTCACGGCGGTTCCGCTAACCCGGACGGCGAGATCGGCGAGTCCGTAACACTCGGTGTCAACAAGATCAATATCTCCAGCGATATCAAGGTAGCTTACTTCGAGCAGATGCGTGAAGTGCTCAAGGATCAGAACGTTCGTGAGCCGAACGTGATCCAGCCGTCCTGTATCGAAGCAATGAAGAAGGTCGCTGCACACAAGATCAAACTGTTCCAGGCTGACGGAAAGGCTTCTCTGTACTAATTTGCCTGTCAATCATTTAAAAACGGGAGTTTCTCAGTGAGAAGCTCCCGTTTTTTGTATTGCAATCATGATTTGAGCATAACAGCTCAGAGTGACCCTGCTGATCCTTTTCTGAGCTGCTATGTCCACGTTTTATTTTAAGAATCCGCTGATAATCTGCTCTTCCGCCTCAGCTTCCGTCAGCCCCAGCGTCATCAGCTTGACGATCTGTTCTCCCGCGATCTTCCCGATGGCCGCCTCATGGATCAGAGCCGCGTCAGAATCGTTCGCTGTGATCTTCGGCACCGCACTGATCTTCGCATCACCGATGATGATGGCATCGCACTCCGAATGGCCACTGCACTTTGCATTTCCCTCGATATCCGAAGCAAACAGCTGATACGACGTATCCTTTGCCACGGAACGCGATATGATGTTGGCTCCGGCGTCTTCCCCGTTCATCGCTACCTTGAAGTAGCTCTCGGCTCTCTGGCGCCCGTGCGTCATCAGACGCTCCAGCACCACCAGCTTTGCGCCGGCTGCCAGCTTCGCATCCGTCTTCCGGATCGTGGAATCGACACCCTTGATCTGCACCGTATCCATCTCCATATAGCCATTTTCATCGATCTCGATCACGGTCTGCGGATTCATGATCCGCTCTCCCTTTCCATCGCCGCTGCCGTAATGCTTCTCCACGTATTTCACCTTTGCGTTTTTTCCGATAAAGAAGCGGTGAATGCCATCGTGACGGCTGGCAGCATCGCCGCCGTTGTGGATGCCGCAGCCTGCAATGATAGTCACATCGGAATCCTCGCCAATATAAAAATCATTGTATACCACTTCGGTCAGCCCTGTCTGGCTCAAAATGACCGGCATATGAATGCTTTCTCTTTTTGTGCCCGGCTTGATGCGGATATCGATACCGGAACCATCCTCCTTCGGAGTGATCTCGATATGCTCCGTGGAATTCCGCGCCGCCGTAGCTCCATTGGCACGAATGTTAAAGGCTCCGGCAGGAATCTCATGGAATCCGGCTACCGCCTCCAGAAGCTTTTCCTGAATTGAGTCAAACTTCTCCATCTATCTCTCCTCCTTCTGCCAGTATTTGCAGCCGCTTGTCGTATTTTCTCCGCCCAGCAACGAAGGCAGGATCTCATCCCTGCTGCCCTGTGCGGTCACTTCACCGTCCGCTATCACAAGGATCTCATCGGCAGTCTTCAAAATACGCTCCTGATGAGAGATGATCAGAATCGACCCATGCATTTTCTCGTGCATACTTTCAAAAACCTGAATCAGATTCTGGAAACTCCACAGATCGATCCCGGCCTCCGGCTCATCAAATACCGATATCTTCGTAGCCCGGGCAAGTACCGTGGCGATCTCGATTCTCTTTATCTCGCCTCCTGACAGGCTGCCATTCACCTCTCTGTTGATATAGTCCTTGGCACACAGCCCCACCTCGGACAGATATTCACACGCGCCTGCCGCCGAAAGCTTCTTGCCTGCCGCAAGACGGATCAGGTCAAGAACTGTCACGCCCTTGAAACGTACCGGCTGCTGAAATGCATAGCTGATCCCGCGGTTCGCCCGCTCCGTCACGTTCAGGCCGGTAATATCCTCCCCATCCAACAGAATCTGGCCTGAGGTCGGCTTCAGAATACCCGCAATGATCTTTGCCAGAGTGGACTTTCCACCTCCGTTCGGCCCTGTGATCGCAACAAATTTATTATCCTTCAGGGTAAAGCTGACATCCTTCAAAATCCCCTTTTCCCTGGAATCCTCTGAAACCTCAAAGGAAATATTTTTTAGCTCCAGCATCGTGTTCGGCTCCCTTCTTCCTTCGTTTCGATCCACGCCCGGCAATTTAGCCAGGTGCAGCATGCAGCTTTGCTGCGTGGATTCATTATTTTTAAAAATACCCCGCAGGAAACGCCTCTCATGCGCCGCTCCTGCGGGGTAATCTTAACTCATATTCAAAAAACTGTCAACTCCCGGCCAGTTCGTTCTTTTCTGATATGCTTAAGCCAGCTTTGTCTTTGCCAGCTCTACCAGTGATGCAAAGCCTTCTGCATCGTTCACTGCCATGTCAGCCAGAACCTTACGGTTCAGTTCAACACCTGCCAGCTTCAGGCCATACATAAACTTACTGTAGGAAAGTCCGTTCAGACGAGCGCCCGCATTGATACGTGCGATCCAAAGCTGTCTGTACTGACGCTTTCTCTGCTTACGTCCAGCGTATGCACTTGTAAGCGCACGCATAACGGACTGCTTTGCAATTCTATACTGTTTGGAACGGGCTCCTCTGTAACCCTTAGCCAGCTTCAATACTCTGTTATGTTTTTTCTTAGCGTTCATACCGCCTTTAATTCTTGCCATGTCTTATTTCCTCCTTCGATTGATCTTATAAATACGGTAAAATCTTCTTCATGTTCTGAGCGTTCGTCGGATCTGTGATCGTGGACTGTCTCAGATTTCTCTTTCTCTTGGTGGACTTCTTTGTTAAGATATGGCTCTTATAAGCTTTGTTTCTCTTTAATAATCCCTGTCTCTTATACACATCTGACGCTGCCGACGACTTAATAGGTGT
>CAMTFT010000322.1 GCA_947071365.1 uncultured bacterium
AACACGAAAAATGGGATTGTGGTATTACAGCGGCAGGTGATTCTGCCGCTGTTTCTTCTTATTTTATAATCGCCGGAAATCCCGCTGCAATCAGTTTCTCTTTCAGCGCTTCTGCGTTAGCTCTCACATCAAATGCCCCGCACTGCACCTTATACTGGCCGTCTTCAGTCTTGACGATCGCCGGGAATCCCGTCTCCCGGATCTGCGCCGCCAGCTTGTCCGCGTTGGCCTTGTTGGTAAAACTGCCGGCCTGTACCTTGGCCTGCTTGTTGATTGGCTCCGGGGTCGCGGCAACCTTGCACCCGAAATACAGATGTCCCCAGCGATTGTCCCGGGCATCCTTGCCAAGGTATTCATACTTTTGTAAGATCGCCGCACACTTGGCCGGATCCATCTCACCGCATCCGTCAGAATAATTGGTAAAGCTCCGGAACTGCAGAATCTTGGCATCCGGGAACCGGCGCCTGCCCTGGCAGAATACATCATAGACTGCCTGACGGGCCTCATCTGTGGTCTCCTTGTTGCCGTAGGCCGCAAAGTTATGCTGCATGACCTCTGTTATAGTCTTGCCGTACTGGCCGGATTCCAGCATGTCATGGATGCATTGTGCTACAGCCACCAGCGCGTCATATGACCGGATCACGCCAGCTTCACCATATACGACTTTGCTGATTGCTTCTACATTGCTGTCGCTGATTTTTACACCCTTGATATTCTGTTCTGCCGCACCGATCAGGCGTTTGAACCGCGCCCAGTCGTTCCTTTCCCGGATCTGTGACGGGCAATTCTTTGCACAGACATCATAATGGGATACTACGTGGTCAGCGTCAATGTTCAGTTCTTTCATCTTAATTTTAGTGACAGCAACCAAATTCTGGAATGCCTTTTCATAATTGTATCCCTGCTGCACACACCTTTCAATTGCATAGCTGTTTCGGTTGTTGACGATCCCGAACAGCTTACCGCCATAATTTACGCCCACATGCCACGCGCCCCTGTTGGCGGGCATTGCGTCATATGCTGTATTCCCATCATCAACGTAGCAATGGGCTGACATGCCCCGAAAATTGCCGTCATGCTGCGCTTTTGCGTGGGCCTTGGCGTTGGCAGTAGGGCTGAAATTGTCTGTGTCATGGATGACGATATACAACGGATTATTGTTTGCGTAACTGTTCTGGTCTGATATGTAGTCCTTATTGATTTTTAATGCCATATGCACTCCTTCCCGTGCGTTATCGCACAAAGAGGACGGTAGCCCGCCCTCCTACTCTTCCAGCTCCGGCAGCCCGGCTACCGATGTCAGCAATGACAGGATCCCTGCCAACACCGCCGTAGATACAACCACCTTTGCATCAACCTGCCCCAGAACGGTCGCGGAACCGATTGCGGCAACTGCTGCCTGCGCTACTGTCTTTGTTGCTCTTACCCCTGCGGCTTTCGCCCATTTCTTCCAATCTCTCATGACTTAATCCTCCTTTATATCGCTGTGTGCTTTTTGGTTTAAATAATCATTTATTTCTGCTACCGCCTTTTTTGTCTGCCCGTTTGCGCCAAGCTCCTGCAGGCCGCCCAGTGCCCCCAGCAATGCCCGCATGATAATCTCTCGTTCTTCCAGCGAGTCCTCCAGCACGCGCCGGGTACGGGCCTTTTCCTTTTCCAGTCCATTCAGCCGGTCATAATCTCGCGCAAGCTTATCATCAAGGCTATCCAGCCTGCCCTCGATGCTGACAAGGCGGGCAGCTACACTTTTATCCTCTGCGCTCTGCTCCTGTGCTCTTACGGCACCCCGACTGACCCGCTGCTTAAACTCTGGCCACTCCTTATATGCAAAGTAGCCGATCAACAGCAGTATCACCAAGGCAGTCAGCATCTGGTCTCCGGTGACTGTCTCTGCAAGTTTACCCAGCATCCCCCGCCACCCCCTGTATGTATCCTTTAATCTCCATTGGCCTGTCCTCCTTTGGTGTAACTCATGTGTGCCGATATCTACCGGCTCTGCCCTGATCTGCATATGTACACCTCCTATACTTCTGTGCTGGCTCTTTCTGCGATCAGTTCATCCTGCAGCTTGTACGCCGCATCCTCGAACTCCGCATAATCCGCCCGGCAGGTAGCACGGTTCGTCTTGTACAGTGCCTTACTTTCCTCACTCTGGAAATATTTGCTGACGTTCATGTTCTCTGGATTCTGGCTGTCGATCGTGCAGGAATAACCTTCTACGACTACCTCCCGGGTGATGTCACCCTCCGTCACCGACATGACTGAGTTTGCTGTAAGTGTAATATTCTTTTTCTGGTTCTTTAACATGTGCTTATCCTCCTTTTTGGGTGTTTATGTTGCCTTGCGTCCTGTTTTTGCAGGAATTATTGAGTTACTTTGTGCTTTGCGCTTTGTTAGGGCTGCCACCTACGCCGCTTCCACCATCCCACGCAGACGTGCGATTTCTGCGTCCTGCTCGGAGATTCTGGCTAATGCGCTGTTAAGCTGGTACTGTAAGGATTCAATGCGGGACTCCTGCGCGTTTTGGCGGGATTCCGTTGCCTGCATCCGATTGGCATAACCCGAGATCATCTCATCATGGTACTGCCAACCCTGGATCAGGTTTGGTATATACTGCTCGTAATTAATCCCATACCATACCTTTTCTTCCGGATATGTAAGGTCATGTGTTTTTTCTTCTGTGTCCCTGATTTCTATTCCAAGCGTTGCGATATGCCCGATTCCTGATGTAACAAGTAAATCCCTTAAGTCCTGTGCATACATGCCATACTGTATATCTTTGTTGTCATCATCGTTGTACACAAACTTTCTCGGTATTGTCCCGCGAAGAAGTGTCAATGATTCCCGCAATGGCAGACATCCCAAATCACGTTTTCTTCTCCTGTCTGACACTTTGTTCAGCGCCGCATACGACAACGTAGCCACGTACGAGCTGTTATTACCGATGTTTTTCGCCAAGTTTCCTCCAGCAGTAGTTCTCGGAATCAGATGTCCATTCGACGTGACAGCCCAGGTCATGGCGTCGTAATTAATATGCACATGGCCGTGGCCATTATATGATACTTCTGTACTGCCTTTGAACAATCCACCATCAGCTTGTACCCGTCCGCCGGTATATACATATTTGTTTGCATATGCCCTGATCCAAGTCGTATCCGACATATACCAGCCGCCACCGTATGTTTGGCTATACCAGCCTGTATTTCCCGTACTGTAATACCAGTTTGAGCATGTGACACGATTGCTTCCTACTGTTACTCCGTTAATTGTTAACACACCGGAAGACCATTCAATAATTCTGCTTGTATAATCGGCAGTTGTGTTACCGAAATGAAAATCAATAAATGGAGTGCTACCGTATAGTTCGACACCTGCATTTTTTACAGCTAAGCCAGAGTTGAAGGTCGTTCCTCCGGTAATTGTGCCTCCACTCAGGGGCAGATATGAGCTGTCTCTTATACACATCTGACGCTGCCGACGACTTAATAGGTGTA
>CAMTFT010000323.1 GCA_947071365.1 uncultured bacterium
ACCTATTAAGTCGTCGGCAGCGTCAGATGTGTATAAGAGACAGAAGGAATACAATTAAGTATAATAACATGCAGGGAGGCTCTGAAGCTGCTTTTCAGAGAAATAAATAGATGAACAGAAAAGATTATCAGATCACTACATGGTGCCGCCGCATGATTCGGGAGCATGTAAGAGAGGGTGCTTTCTGCATTGATGCGACGATGGGGAACGGAAATGATACGGAATATCTCTGCACTCTGGCAGGGGAGAGCGGCCGTGTGCTGGCCTTTGACATTCAGGCGGAGGCGCTGGAGCACACAAAAGAGCGGTTAAGGCAGAGGCTTGCGTTTTGCAACTACGAGCTGATTCTCGATTCGCACAGCAGGATGGACCAGTATGCTTCGCCGGAGTCGGCGGACTGTATTGTCTTTAATCTCGGATATCTTCCGGGTGGAGACCACGCGGTAGCCACAAAGTCGGAGACGACGATACAGGCGATGGAGCAGGGGATTGCTCTTTTGAAAAAGGGCGGCTTGATGAATGTGTGTATTTACAGCGGCGGTGACAGCGGCTTTGAGGAGCGGGATGCGGTGCTTTCCTGGCTGAAGGGGCTGGATCCACGGAAATATCTGGTTCTGGTCACGCAGTATTTCAATAGGCCGAATCATCCGCCGATACCGGCAATGGTGATAAAATTATAGAATTGGTGCATAAAAAAGGTTTATGAATTGAAACAATGAGTTTAATGGAGTGCTTGAGATTAAGCCCCGGAATGGCTGTTTATGTAGATAGCTGTTCCGGGTTTTTTGTATGTTTGACGGCGGAAAACGGCGTATTCAGTCACTGCGATACAAAAGCAGAGTAACAATCGTTCACTGAAAAATTTAGGAATCATTCGAAAAATACTGACTATTTTGATAATTTTCCCATGAGAATACATTGGCATTATTGTGCAGAATGCATAATTTACGAAACAATGTTACGTATATAAAATTCATACTAACGTAACGAGAAGAAATAATTCAGAATGGCAAAAACGACAGAAAGGCGGTATGTAACAATGAGAGTGGGATATACGGGATGGACATGGATTTCGAATGAAAGAGATGACTGGAATCCAATTAATGAACGGCATAAAGAGAATTTTGAACAGTTTCTCAGGGAAGTATCAGATCTGGGATATGAAACGGTAGAAAACTTTAACTGGATTGCGGATTATTACGCAGATGATATAGAAGGCTTCAAGGAGGTTGTTGCGAAATATAATCTCAAATTTGAAAATCTGTATTTCTATTTTAGCGATGATCCGGAAAAAGATTATGAAGAAGCAAAAAAATATCTTGAATTCATGAAGGCAGTTGGCGCACATTATATGAATATGCAGGGGGTTATGTGGAAGGATACACCTTATGAACGGTCGACGAATCCGGAATTGGTTCTTAGTTACGCAAATCTTTCAAACAAAATTGGAAAGCTTTGCAGCGAATACGGTGTAAAGGCATGTATGCATCCACATGCGAACACGGCTGTTTTCAAAAAAGAACAAATTGATTTATATATGGCAAATACAGATCCAGAGTATGTTTATCTGTGTGTTGATACGGCACATACGACACTGGCGGGAATGAACGCACCTGACTTGATTCGGGAATATGGAAAGCGGATTGGGTACATGCATCTTAAGGATGTAGACCCGGATGCCTCATTGAATCCGGAATGGCCGATGAAGCGATTCAGACCGCTTGGTTACGGGTGTATAGATTTTAAGGGTGTTGTAAATGAACTGAAAAAGGCGGGGTATGACGGCATTCTCTGTGTAGAGCTTGATTACCAGCCGGTTTGCAATTATCGTTCCGCGCAGATCAGCAGGGAATATCTCCATAACGTACTCGGATTATAAACCAAGACGGGAGGTACTATGTCCGGAAGAGTCACAATGGAAGAGATAGCAAGGCTGGCAGGGGTTTCAAAGGCAACAATTTCCAGAGTGGTAAATGGCAAAGATGGCGTTAGTGAGCGTAAGCGGAAGCAAATAGTGAAATTAATTGAAGAAATGAATTACGATACGGATGCTTATTTGCCGAGTATGGCGGCAAAAATAAGAACGAAAAATGTTGCTCTGGTTATTCCGGATATTACAAATCCGTTTTTCGGGGAACTGGCAAGGGCAGTCGGGCTAAAGCTGAATGCCAGCGGATACTCGCTGCTCCTCGGTGACAGTATGTTTTCAGCGGATATGGAAACGAAATGGATACGGGATCTGGTCTCCAAAAAAGTAGACGGAATTATTTTAGCAACAGTATGTGACAGAGCTGCCCCGGGGCATTATCTTATGGAAAAATATCACGTTCCCTGTGTGTTCCTCGACAGTTATCTTGAGGAGATACCGAATTGCGGTATTGTGACAACGAACAATGTACTTGCGATATTTATGGCATGTGAGTTTTTTATAAAAAAGGGGGTCAACCGGATCGTTTATATAGGAGGATCGTCAAGCAGAGGTGTTGCGGCTGAGAGGCTGGAGGGATACCGTATGGCAATGCAGCAATTTGGCCTTCCTTATAATAATGAACTTGTGAAAACCGGTGATTATACGGTGGAAAGCGGCTACCGGTCAATATTGGAGCTGGAAAGTGCGGGAGTGGAATATTCAGCAGTTCTCTGTGCGAATGATTTAATGGCATTAGGGGCCATGAATGCATTAAAAGAGCTTTCCTATAGAATACCCGAGGATATTCAGGTCATGGGATATGATAATATGTTTTTTTCCCAGTATTTAACTCCTTCTCTTAGCACAATTCAGCATCCGATCATAGAGATGGGACATAAAGCGGCAGAATTCATGATACAGGCAATCGAAAAGGATATAAAAACACCCCCGAATGTAAAACTGAAAACAAGGTTGCTGTTGCGGCAGTCAACAAGATAAAAGAAAGGTAAAGACAGATGAGAAAAACAGGATTATTAAATACGGAGCTGATATCGGAAATTTCTGGAATCGGACATACGCAATACCTTGTGATAGGCGATGCAGGACTCCCGATACCGAAAGGCGTCAAAGTGATCGATCTGGCTCTGGTGCCGGGAACGCCTTCTTTTCTGGAGACACTTAGGGCAGTATTGGACGAAATGGTGGTTGAGCATTATTTTCTTGCAAATGAGATAAAGGAAAAGAATTCTTTGATGGATGAGAAAGTTTCTCAACTGATCTGTACAGACGCGTGCGATTATATTTCTCATGAACAATTGAAAGAAATGTCCAAGGGTGCACAGGTGATCGTACGAACGGGAGAGACCTCTCCATATGCAAACATAGTCCTGGTGGCAGGAGTTAATTTTTGATAACAGGAGGTTAAAGTGACTATGGCTTTATCACAAACCAGCGCAGTGTGTATTCTTCTGTTTGTTACGTTTTTATGGGGCTCCTGGATACAGGCCTGTCTCTTATACACATCTCCGAGCCCACGAGACGGAGCTACATC
>CAMTFT010000324.1 GCA_947071365.1 uncultured bacterium
GATGTAGCTCCGTCTCGTGGGCTCGGAGATGTGTATAAGAGACAGATCACACACAGCGCAAGAAGGAGCGCCCGGTACAGACCGACATTCTGAAGGCCCGCAGCACTGAGCCCCAGCAGGATCAGACTATAAACACCGGCCAGCCAGTCTGCTTTTTCACAAAGAAAGCGTGCCGCACGGACGCGCAGGGTGACCTCAGACAGGAGCTCTGCCAGTACGTAAACCGCATACACTGGCAGCACAGAAATCGTGACCCGGCACAGATCGCGCAGCGGCGTCCGATACAGAAGCAGGGAAACTGCTGTCACCGCCGCCGCCCCAAGCGCCAGCCTCCAGTCAAAAGCCGGTTTCCGTTTCTCTGTCCAGATGCCAAACAGGAAAAAGGCAAAATACGGCACAGCCGGAACTACCGGCTGCACTGCAGAACCAAACAGAGAGGCCATAAGCGCGTATGCGTCAGCTTCCGTGCGCAGGAGCGCCGAAGCCAGCAGCAGAATGCTGAAAACCAGAAGCAGCCTCTGGTTACGAATCAGCCTGATCAGCTTTGAATCCGCAAAGCGGACGGCGACGAGCGTCAGCGCCATCATCAGAAACACCGCCGAAACCGCCGGGATCCGCAAAAGCGCCAATACATCCGCAAACGATGAGAGCAGCAGCTTCTTCCGCGATATGGAAGGATTCAGCAGCGCGCTGCTTACCGCAAACGCAAAGGCCAGAAAAAAGAAATACGCAAAATAACGGAGCGCAGTAAAACTGATCCACTGCTTCCGCTCCGCCTCACCTGATACGCGGACATGTCTGCCGTAGCAGTAACCCAGCCGAAAAATAAAGCCTGGAACAAACACTATATAAAGCAGCATATTCACACGGTTTACAAGCGCTTCCTGCTGTGTATCCCCAACGAATATCTGCGTCGCCATAAACAGAAAAAAGCACAGAAACAGCAGGAAATTCATTTCTTTATCACAGCTATTCTGTCTAACTATTGTTTCCTTTTTCATTCCATCTAAATCCTTTCTTTTCTGCGGTATTCTCCCGAAATGTCCCGCTGCGAACGTTCCTGCCTGTCTTTTGTGCAGACGTCTCCATGTCTGTAGTCTCTCCCGTCAAATGGCATCCTGTCACGATATCCCCAGCATCCTTGTAGCGATCTGGAAATAAATGACGAGGGAGACCGCATCCACGATCGTCGTGATAAACGGGCTGGCCATCACTGCCGGGTCAAATCCGATCTGCTTTGCCAGCATCGGGAGCGTACAGCCCACCACCTTTGCCACCATGACCGTCACCATCATCGTTAGGCATACGATAAGCGCTACCTGCATTCCCACCTTATCCAGAAGCAAAAGCTTTGCAAAATTCACCACCGCCAGCGTAGCGCCGCAGAGCACGGCGACCCTGATCTCCTTCCACACGACCCGGAGGATATCCCTGAATTCCACTTCCCCAAGGGAAATGCTTCGAATGATCGTTACAGATGCCTGGCCGCCAGCGTTTCCTCCGGTGTCCATGAACATCGGAATATACATCGTGAGCACGGCGTACGATGCCAGCGCATCCTGATAACCCTGAATGATCTTTCCTGTAAACGTCGCTGATATCATCAAAAACAGCAACCATGGAATACGCTTCCGAAAAGTCTCAGGCACCGAAGTTTTGATATACGGCTTGTCCGTAGGTGTAATAGCCGCCATCATTTCAATATCCTCGGTAGCCTCCTGCTCGATGATATCCATGATATCATCGACGGTGATAATACCCACCAGACGGTTCTCACTGTCCACAACAGGCATTGCGTCAAAGTCGTATTTCTGGAACTGTCTGGCAACCTCCTCCTGATCCATCAGCGTATTGATCGTGATGACATTCTCCTCCATGAGATCGCCGATCCGGTCCTCCGCCTGGCTCAGCAAAAGCATCCTCAGTGAGATCGTACCGCGAATCTTCCTGTGCTGGTCTGTGACATAGCACGTATTGATCGTCTCTTTGTCGATACCAACCTTCCGGATCCGGTCGATCGCCTGTGACACGGTATAGCCTTCCTTCAGATCCACAAACTCCACCGTCATGATACTGCCGGCGGAATCCTCCGGGTACTGAAGCAGGTGGTTGATATCCCGCCGTGTCTCCGGCGTTGTCTGCGCCAGAAGGCGCTTTACAACATTTGCAGGCATCTCATCGATCAGATCCGCAGCATCATCGGCAAACAGATTGTCAATGATCGTCGCGGCCTCGCGGTCAGTCAGCGACGTGATGATCTCCTGTTCCACTTCAATTGACAAAAAAGAGAATACATCTGCCGCCATGGACTTCGGCAGCATACGGAAAACCTTGATCAGCTCTGTTCCTGGCAGCTCAAGCTCTTCCATCATGTCTGCAATATCTGCCTCGTTCATCTCAACGATCTCGCTACGGATCTTGGCATACTGCTTATGCTCGATGTATTCCCTCATTTTTTCGATATCCAACATAGCAAAAAACCTCCTTATATGCAGTTTTTATGACGGGCCCAGGCCCAGGAACATCTGACGTATTCATTGATGTACTTTGTTTCACAAAAACCACCACCTTTCTTTGCTATGTCGTAATACCAGGGTCATAAGGTCAGAATCCACAACGTGCATGTATGTAGATGGACAGATGACCTTATGATCCATCTGGTATCTTTTATCAGTTTCTTATAAACTTTGTTTCGGCCAGACGTATCAGCTTCGACGCAGCCAGGCCGCAGAGCGTACCTGTCAGCGCTCCGCAGATCACGTCTGTCGGATAATGTATACCGATATACAGGCGGGTAAAAGCCATCAAAAACGCAAAGGCGAGCACAAGCCATCTTGCCCTGCTTCCCTTCATGCTGCATACAACAGCCACCGCCGCTGCAAAGGAACTGCCAGAATGACCGGACGGGAAGGAAAAATCCGTTGCCTTCTTCGTCAGCAGCGTAAGCCCTTCTATCACCTCGTACGGCCTGATACGGTGAAATACATTCTTCAGGAACAGATTGTTCAGAAGAAGCGAGAACACCAGTCCCAAAAGCCCCGCCGCACCTGCACGCCGCGTCTTTTTAAAACAGAGAAGCACCAGTGAAAGCAGTATCCAGATGAGTCCAAGACCGCCGAGCTTCGTAATCGTTATCATGATCGGTGAAAGCCACTGCGCCCTTAAGTTGTCCTGTATCCAGAGAAGTATATTTCCATCCAGTGCCAGTAATGTCTCTATCATTCCATTTCCTCCTGTAATCGCTATCCTTTATTCTACTCCATATCATCCGCTTCCGCAAGCAAAAAAGTATTTATTAAACAAGGCGGCCGGTTCAAAAATATCCAGGAACACCCCTTTGGATTTTCCCTTGAGACATTTTAACCGACCGCCTTATTTTAACGGCACTGCTTTACTCTGTAAACTCTGTCTCTTATACACATCTGACGCTGCCGACGACTTAATAGGTGTA
>CAMTFT010000325.1 GCA_947071365.1 uncultured bacterium
ATGTAGCTCCGTCTCGTGGGCTCGGAGATGTGTATAAGAGACAGTTCTGGAAATGATTGATCGAATCCGCCTGTCCATTTATACCTGAACTTTTACTACCCTCAGCGTCCATCTTTCCGGCAGCTCAGTTCAAAATCCGTCACAATTTACACCACACAGACACCTTACAGTATCCAACCAACAGGCGGATCTGACAAATTCTTCCTGCAAGGCGCATCCGCAGCGCCAGTACTTAACGAATCCAAGCCTCCGGCGCAGGATGAGTTTAGTACTGCTGCGCGAGGACTAAGCGCGAGCGGCGCCTGGAAGGAAAATTTGTCAGATCCGCCGTCCGTTTTAACGTAACAGCCGTAACCTTATTCCTTCACATCAAACAACGCATTCACAAACTGATCCGCATCGAATTTCTGCAAGTCATCAATCGACTCCCCGACCCCGATATACTTCACCGGAATCCCAAGCTCCGACTGGATTGCCACCGCGATACCACCCTTTGCCGTACCGTCCAGCTTCGTCAGGATAATACCTGTAATATCCGCCACCTCTTTGAATTCCCGGGCCTGAGCCAGCGCATTCTGGCCCGTCGTGCCATCCAGCACCACCAGAGTCTCCCGGAAAGCTTCTGAATACTCCCGCTCGATAATGCGGTTGATCTTTCCAAGCTCATTCATAAGGTTCTTTTTATTGTGCAACCTGCCGGCCGTATCGCAGAGCAGTACGTCGGCGTTCCTCGCCTTCGCCGCAGCGATCGCATCGTACACTACGGAAGCCGGGTCAGAGCCCTCCTGTCCACCGATGACATCCACGTTCGCCCGGTGCGCCCACTCCGTGAGCTGCTCACCCGCAGCGGCACGGAACGTATCTGCCGCCGCCAGCACGACCTTTTTGCCCTGATCCTTCAGCTTTCCGGCCAGCTTGCCGACACTTGTCGTCTTGCCGACTCCGTTCACTCCAATGACCAGCACAACGGATTTGCGTTTCTCGAATTCGTACGCCGTCTCGCCCACATCCATCTGCTTCTTGATACTTTCAATCAAAAGCTGTTTGCACTCGGAGGGCTCCTTGATATTCTGTTCCTTTACCTTTGCCCGCAATTCTTCTATAATTGATGTAGTGGCATTGATTCCAATGTCGCCCATCACAAGGATCTCTTCGATCTCATCGTAAAAATCATCGTCGATACTGGAAAATCCATTAAAAATCGCATCAATACCAGAAACGATATTGTCACGCGTCTTGGCCAGCCCGGCCACAAGGCGTTTAAAGAAACCTCTTTTTTCTTCCATAACATCACGCTCCATTCCGGTCATTCATCAAGTTCATCCTCAATCAGGTTCACGGACACCAGCGCGGATACACCCTTTTCCTGCATCGTGATTCCATACAGGCGGTCCGCCGCCGACATCGTACCCCTTCTATGAGTAATAATAATAAATTGTGTATTTTTTGTCAACTTATGCAGATAACCAGCGTACCGATCGACGTTACTTTCATCCAGCGCCGCCTCGATCTCATCCAGAAGGCAGAACGGGGACGGCTTCAGATTCTGTATCGCGAACAAAAGTGCGATCGCCGTCAGAGACTTCTCTCCGCCGGACATCTGCATCATGTTCTGCAGCTTCTTTCCCGGAGGCTGTGCAATGATACGGATACCTGCATCAAGGATATCCTCTTCCTCCACAAGCTCCAGCGCTCCCTTTCCTCCGCCGAACAACTGTTTAAAGGCTTTGTCAAATTCGACCTGGATCCTGGAGAACTGCTCCCGAAACTGAATCCGCATTCCATTATCCAGCTCTTCAATAATCTTCAAAAGCGCCTCCTCCGCCTTCAGCAGATCCTCATGCTGTGCGGAAAGGAAGGTATGACGCTCCGAAACCTCCTTAAACTCATCTATAGCGTTGACATTGATATTTCCCAGCGATTTTATCTCACTCTTTAATGCGGAAATATTCTTTTTCAGTGTCTGTACGCTGCTTGGCTCCTCATCCCGCAGCTCGGCTGCCGAACTGAAGGTAAGGGCATACTCTTCCCACATGTAGTTGACGAGATGGTCCTTTTGCTCGCCCATTTTTTCTATCTGCGCATTCAGACGGAAATTCTCTCTGTCAAGAAGACTGATCCGCTGTGAAAGCTCCTCACGGTTGGCGAAAAATTTCTTATGTACCGTATTTTTCTCTTCCTTCTCCTGAACGAGCGCTTCTATTTCCTTCTGGGCCTTTTCTTCCCAGGAGACAGCCTGCTCCAGCGTCCGCCTGATCTCATCGATCTGTGCTTCCTTCTCGCTGACGCTTTGGGCGGCTCCCTTTATATCCGCCTCAAACTGAAGCTTATCCGTCTCAAGCTGTTCCTTCTCCTGACGGAGCCGCGCCGCATTTTCCCGGATAAATGATTCCTTCTGGTTCAGCTTTGAGAGCTCCAGATGGATCTCCTCTGTATGTGACAGAGCCAACTCCTCCTCGCCGCGCTTTTTCTCCAGCTCTTCCTGCTTTTGCAGGATCAACTGCTCCGTATCATGCTCCGTCTTCTCCGACTGTTCCAGCTCCTGCTGTTCCTTTGACTGGCTTTCTTTGATCTCACGGATCTGAACCTCGATCTCCCCGGCCTCAGACTGTATGCGCTGATACCCCTGCCCGGTGCTGTCGTTTTTCTCATTCAGCTCCTGCAGCTTCATTTTTGCCGTATTCTGAGCCAGGTATTCCTCCTGCAGTTCATCCTTCAGACGGACGAGTTCGTCCCGCATACCGTTCCGCTGGCGGCGGCTTTCGTCTATTTTCTTCTGCAGCTCATCCAGCACCAGACATCTCTTCTGCACCTGTTTTTCCAGCTCCTCGATCTCCCGGCGTCTTCCAAGGAGATTGCTGGAATTTTTGAAGGCACCGCCGCTCATGGAACCGCCGGGATTTAACAGTTCCCCGTCTATCGTCACGATTCTGAGCGAATGGCGGTATTTTCTCGCCAGCGCGATCGCGTTGTCCACATGATCCACCACTACGGTCTTTCCCAGAAGAAACTGTATCAGCTCAGAATACTTTGCTTCCGCTGATACAAGGCCGCTGGCAAGTCCTATGACACCCGGCTCCTTCAACGCCTGGGGCGTCGAAAAACCACCTTTTCCCGTAATGCCAGACAGCGGAAGGAAGGTAGCCCGGCCATATCTGTTCCTTTTCAGGAATTCAATCTGCCTTTTAGCCGTCTCCTCCGTATCCGTTACGATATTCTGGATACTTCCTCCAAGAGATGTCTCTATCGCCGTCTCATAAGATTTATCTACTTTAATAATATCGGCAACAACGCCGAGTATTCCCGGATTTTTGTCCTTCTGCTCCATCACACGGCGGATGCTGTTGCCGTAGCCGTCATACCGCTCCGCAATGTTTTTCAGGGACTCCAGCCTGGAAGCTTCCCTGTCTCTTATACACATCTGACGCTGCCGACGACTTAATAGGTGTAG
>CAMTFT010000326.1 GCA_947071365.1 uncultured bacterium
CTACACCTATTAAGTCGTCGGCAGCGTCAGATGTGTATAAGAGACAGGAGGTGCTGTTTGAGCTATACGGAGAATTCGAACAGTGGCCCCGTCAGACGAAGGTTAGGATCGCCCGTTCGCTGGCACTGTGCAAAGCAAATGCGAAGGAATCAGAAGAGGAGGCGGCGCTGCTGCGTCTGGCACAGATGGCACGGGAGGAACGGGAGCGGGAGGAATCCCTGGATCAGGCGCATGATCGTGAGGATGCAGGAAGAAAGAAGCTTTACCAGAGAGGAAGGGCAGGGGAAGATTATTTCCGGGATTTCATTTTGGGAAAAAGAGACATCAACCGGTCTGCGCTGGTGAGCTTTCTGCTGTTTGTGAATGCAAGGATCACACTGGATGCGGACAGCAAAGTGACGATACCGAGGCTGAACCGTATCCTGTTGAACTGCGGGTTTGCTCAGCTTAGGCCGGGATGCGGCTTTGACCAGTTTGTTATGAACTTTCTGAAGGCGAAGGATCCCATGGAGGTAGTCGAGGAAGCGGTGGAAAAGCAGGTGGTACGCGGCGAGAATTTTTACCTTTACCGTGTCTACAGGGATGCGTATTGCCATCAGAGCGAGCTTTTGAAGTATCTGGCGTAATACGGCCCGATGCAGGACAAATTTTCCTTTTCTGCATTTATCATAGGAAGCAGAAGCATCAGTATATGCAGAAAGGAATACGGGAATGAAGCGGGAAATTTTGGAGTTGGTATGTCTGATTGACAGAAGCAGATCCATGTACGGACGGGAGCAGGCGGTGCTGGACCGGTATCACGATTTGCTGGGAGATTACGGAAAATGGGCGGGGAATTGTTATGTGACAGCCTGTCTTTTTTCAGACAGAATTGACATGCTTTATCTTCACAGTGAGCTTTCTTATGTAAAGCCTTTGCGGAGGGGGCAGTACTATGTGGAGGGGGGCACGGCGCTTTTTGATGCTGTGGGGACAATGGCTGCGCGTGTGGAGCAGTGCCTGGGGATGCTGAAGGATGAAATACAGAAGCAGGTTCACGTCTGGGTGATCACGGATGGAATCGATAACGGGAGCACACAGGCTAGGCAGGAAGATTTTATGCGGCTGCTCCGGGAAAAGACATCGCAGGGGTGGCGGATACGGATCGTCACGCCGACAGGGAGAATCATATGGAAAGACGGATATATCTTCCCTTGCATACGGTATTAAAGGGAAAATATGAAATTGAAGAGGTTCTTGGAAGCGGCAGCTTTGGAATCACCTATTCCGCCCGGGATCTGGTGCTGGAAAACAGAGTTGCCATAAAGGAATTTTTTCCTTCCGGGAAATGTTTCAGGCAGGAGACGGGGCTGGAGGTCGCGGCGCCTGGGACGTGTGTGGAGGAATTTGCAAAAGGGAAAGAGCGGTTCCGGAAGACAGCGTCACTGATCTACGGAGGTTTTGACCTGCCGGGAATCTGCAGCGTCCGGGATTATTTCGAAGAAAACGGCACGGCGTATCTGGTGGAGGAATATCTGCCGGGCGGTACGTTCGAAGAATACCTGAACAGAAAGAGCGGGCATATGATTCCGTTTGAAGAATGCCGAAGCATGTTTGCTCCGGTGCTGGAGGGGCTGTGCCATATCCATGCAATGGGGATCGTCCATGGGGATATCAGCCCGGACAACCTGATGTTCACCGGGGAAGGGGCTCTGAAGCTGATCGATTTCGGGGCTGCCGGATGCGCAGAGGACGAGGAAGCGTACAGAACTGACGGGGAGGCATCGTACAGATTGGCCGGCAAGACGTACAGATCCGGCAAGGAGGCGTATGCGCCCCCGGAGCAGTTTTGCCCGGGCTGGGCCGTAGGCCCCTGGAGTGATCTTTACGCGGTCTGCTGTGTGATGTATCTGGCTTTGACGGGCAGCAGGCCGGTTCCGTCTGCCCGCAGGATACGGAAGGACACTCTTGTGCCGGTTTCGGGATATGCCACTTTGCCGGAAAGGGCAGAGGCATCTCTGATGCAGGGGCTGTCTCTGGATGTTCAGCGGCGGTATTTTTACTGCGGTAACCTCATGGAAGGACTGGGGATGGATACGGAGAATGTCAGGCCGCTGCTTGGAAAGATTCGGAGCATCTGGGGGGAAGAGTGGCTTTGGATGGTTACGGAGAAGCATACGGCGATGCAGAAAAGGGCCCGGGGCGTATGGAACGTCAGACGGATCAGGCAGTTTCTGATGCTGCTGGGCGGCGCGGCGGTGGCCGGTGGCCTGCTTTTTGGAGCTCTTACATATTATGGGGATACGCATCCGACGGAGGTGTTCCGGTATAAGCTGGAGCGGGCAAGGAAAGCGGCACAAAAGCATCCGCAGGAAAATCTGCTGCTGGAGGGAAGCGAGACCTTTGACCGTATTCTGAAGGAAATAGAGCCGTATGAGCGGGAGCAGGACTGGCAGACGGAGGGCTACCACAGCTATGATGTCCCGTTTGCTACGCTGAAGAAACTGAATTTTCTGAATACAGGCAGTTATAGCAGAGGAAAATTTTATTTAAAGGGAGATACGGTAAGGGAGTTGTTTTCGTATGTCCTGGGACAGAAGCTGGAGCTGAGTGCTTCTCTTTACACTTCCTCTGTGGGAATGGAGATGGATGAAAGCTATGGCCGGAATGCTATCTTCAATAACAGTACGCAGCACGACACCTGCATTTACACAGACGAGACGGGACAGGAGTATGAACTGGAGCTGTGCACGGATCCGGTGGATGACCGGGTAAAGACTGTTTATATAAATGGAGATACGAAGACGATGGAGTTGGTTTTGCGGGAGGTTCTCCCCTATCTTGTGCCGGAAACTTATCTGACGGATGAGGAAATCGGGGAGTTTCTTGCATCATCGAGAGAAGCGTTTGCGCTGCGCAGCGGACTGTCGGAGGAATCGGAACCGATTCGGGTGGAGGAAGAGATAAAAAATCATGCGAAGATGCGGATAAAGCTGATGACCAGCGTCAGAAAGTCGTATGCTTATTCGAAACTGACCATTGAACCGAATGGAGTGATCCCAGGGGGAAGCGGGATATGATAAAGTACAGGTGTGAGCTCAAAAAAGAAAGCTGTCTGAACGGCAGATACAGAATCTGTCAGTGCATAGGACAGGGCGGCTTCGGCATCACGTATCTGGCGAAGGATGAAAGCCTTGGCCAGAATGTGGTCATCAAGGAATACTTCCCGGTCACTCTCGTATCAAGGGAAGAGGGAGGCGCACTGAAGCTGTGCGGGGAAATGTCTGCCGGAAAGAAATTTGAAGAGGGAATGAAACGCTTTTTGAAAGAGGCGCAGATCCTTGCCTCTCTTTTTGAGGTTCCGGGAGTAGTGAAGGTTCTGGATTATTTTCAGGAGAACGGGACGGCCTATATCTGTCTCTTATACACATCTCCGAGCCCACGAGACGGAGCTACATCT
>CAMTFT010000327.1 GCA_947071365.1 uncultured bacterium
ATGTAGCTCCGTCTCGTGGGCTCGGAGATGTGTATAAGAGACAGATCTACAACCGGGCCAAGAAGCTCCATATTGATACAGAAGCCCGCCGCGTCGTTTTTATTCTTGAGATCAACAATGAAAAGGAGAACAGCTCTCTGGAGATCGTCCGCTCACTGTTCAGCTCCAGGTCAGGAGATTTTATTACGGCTGTGGATGAAAAGAGCATTATCGTCGTGAAAGAGCTGGCTCCGCAGGATGGTTATCCTGAGATGGATAAGATAGCCGAGATGATCCTCGGTTCTCTTGGCGAAGAGAAAAAGAGGGAGGCTCTGATCGCGTACGGTACGATCGTAGGCGAGATCAAGGAAGTGTCCCGTTCCTATAAAGAAGCACGGATGGCGCTGAACGTTGGCAAGATATTCTTTGCAGAGCGTTCGATTATTGCGTACAGTTCCCTTGGCATCGGCCGACTGATCTACCAGCTTCCGATTCCGCTTTGTAAGATGTTTATCAAGGAGATCTTCGAGGGCAAATCCCCGGATGATTTCGATGAGGAGACGCTGATCACGATCAACAAGTTCTTTGAGAACAGCCTGAATGTATCCGAGACGTCGCGTCAGCTCTATATTCACAGGAATACGCTGGTATATCGCCTGGATAAGCTTCAGAAGTCTACGGGGCTCGATTTGCGGGTATTTGAGGATGCGATCACGTTCAAGATCGCGTTGATGGTCGTAAAATATATGAAGTATATGGAGAATCAGGAATATTGATGATGTAAAATCAAGGAGAGTCGGATTTTTACGGTTGAGACTGATATTTGGTTCACCGTTTATCTGCTACAGAAAAAGGATAAGCAAATGTCTGGTATGGGACTGCTGCACGAAGCGATTCGTGCGCAGTCCTTTTTGCGTCGTAGAATAGTGTTCGCTTTTATTGCTGAAAGAGATACTGCAAATAGGAGACAGCAGTTTCCTTCCGCGGCGTATTAGCCAGGACTCCAAGATAGACGGGTTCGCCAAATCCCGCTTTTGCGATAAGCGGGGAGGCGGACAGATCCAGCCCCATGATATATTCCTCTGTTTCGGCGTGGTATGTAACGGACTCATCAAAGTACAGATCAATGGCATTATCCTCCAGTATGGAGATATTGGGGATCAGGTAAGGTTTTAATTCCTGATAGAATGCAGGATCTGCCTCAGAAAGCAGCTCGTCCAGATCGCAGAGATAGCCGTTTTGGGAAAAGGCATCGAATGCTTCCCGGTTCATAAGTACCACATCCATTTGTTCGGCGTCAATGGCCGCAAGGATTTTTATACGGGATGCATACGTATATTCGTGGTAGGGATTATCCTCATCGTCCGTCAGGTAAAGCCCCGAATAGAGGTACAGTTCATTTTTGGCAGGATCTATATGTTCAGATTCAAGAAACCGGCTGCCAAGATCCAGAGTCAGCTCATCTCCGGCGGCGACATTCACAAGTGCGGTATATAAGGTGACATCCTTATGGGTGATTTTGCCGTAAACAGAGTACGCGATGATATACAGGATAATAGCGCAGACTGCCATGGGAAGCTTGTAATAATCCCAGATATACTGCAGCTTCTGCGTCCCGTGAAGGTTATGAATTTTTTCTCTTTCGGCATCAGGCCGCTTTTTTCCCTTTCTGAACGTTACCATATGAATACTTCTTTCTATAATATCTTCGGAACAGAGGAGCCCCGCCAGGCTTCTCTGTGTCCGGCTGACTGTTAATTAGACGGCGTTGTTTCTGTTTCGGTATCTTCCGCAATACTATCATCGGCTCCTGTTTTTCCTTCACAGAGCTTTAATATATTGGAGAGCAAATAAGAGCAGAGCAGTGCGCACAGCCCTTCTCCGAAAATAATTGCCGGCGTGAAAAAGCGGATAACGACTACTGCCATGATAAAATAAATCAGGGCCATCAGCGCAGTACAGAAGAGAAAACGCATTCCAATCATCAACGCGTTTTTGAACATGGCCCTCACCGTATTATCGAATCTTGCCAGAAGTGGAAATATGTACATCAGTATAATTGCATAGGCTACAAGTACCACAATAAATACAGCCGTACCCAGGGTCCAGATAGCACTGTCAAAGCGCATATGGTAAAAGACGTACCCGTCTACTCCGAGAACAAGCCCTGCGGCAAGGAGAATAAACCAGATCATTGTTGACTGGCGGAAATTCTCCTTAAAAGAATGGAAGAAGGATCTTGTAAGGTGACTTTCTTCATCTTTGACAATTTTCAGAGACACATAGAAAAGAGCTGTTGTGGAGGCACCCACGGTAAAAATGGGCAGACAGCAGATAAACCACAGGATATTCAGATAAGCGGAATAGACAAGCTTTGTTATAAAACGCATGGCAGGTCCATCAATATCGAAAAGTGCTTTCATATCTTAATCCTCCGTAGATTCTCTGAAAATCAAATTAGTTTCAATATACGTGGTTCGGTAATTCAGCGAGGGCTCATTGATTCGCGACATAAGAAGCTGCACAGCAGAAAGCCCCATAGCCTGGCTGTGGATATGGATGGTGGTAAGGGTTGGTGTTACGATCTTTGCTTCGGGCGAATCGTCAAAACCACACAGATACACATCCTCAGGTACGGAATAATTCAGACTTTTCAGCGCCTGCATAACATCCAGGGCAACTGCATCATTCGCACAGATAAATACATCCGGAAGGTTTTTCAGGCTGCCCAGCCGATCCGTCAGGTATTCACGGTATTTGTCGATATTGGAAATTTCCGGCCCGCTTTCGACGATACAGAATTCCTCCAAACAGGGAAGGCCAAATGTGTACATGGCACCTCGATAGTTCATATACCGCTCATAAAAGGAGTGGCAGTGCATATATTCCCCGATAAATCCAATCTGTTTTTTTCCTCTTCGGATCATTTCCTTTACAAAACGATAGATTTCTCTGCTATTGTCCATATACAGCCGATCTGCCTCCAGGGGCATGTCAAAATCATTGGAAGGAGAATCGATGAACAGCAGTGGGAGATTTAAGCCGCAGAGCATCCGGCAGTATGCCGGGTCAAAGACCTCAATGCAGGCAATTCCCGCAGTTCTCTCCGGCTGGAAAGAGACTGGAAGCCGTAATTCTTTCATTTCGTCCTCGATGATCCGATACATGGTAAGGCTGTAGCCTAACTGTGCCAGCTCCCTCTGGAATTTATCAAGCATGGTAGAGGCAAAGTGGGAATTCCCTACAAAATTGCCGGATAAAAGGGCAATCTCCCGAGGCTTTGCCGTATTAAAGATGGGGGAAAGCTTGCTGCCCTCTGTGATATTCATATAGGAAAACTGCTTGTAGCCCATTTCCTGCGCTTTTTTCAGAACCTTCTCTCTGGTGGCGTCTGCCAGCACTCCTGTATCTGTCTCTTATACACATCTGACGCTGCCGACGACTTAATAGGTG
>CAMTFT010000328.1 GCA_947071365.1 uncultured bacterium
CAAAAAGACATATGATAAAAAGGGATATGGAGTTGCGTCCGTGCGTTTCATATGTGGCACACAGGATATCCATAAAGAATTAGAAAAAAAGATTTCTGAATTTCTGGGAACTGATGACACGATTCTGTATTCTTCCTGCTTTGACGCCAATGGAGGATTGTTTGAAACGATTTTGACATCTCAGGATGCGGTTATCAGCGATGAATTGAATCATGCTTCTATTATTGATGGTGTGCGTCTTTGTAAGGCAAAACGTTATCGGTATAAAAATAACGATATGGCAGATTTGGAAGCACAGCTAATTGCGGCCGATGAGGCGGGTGCAAGGATCAAACTGATTGCGACAGACGGGGTATTCTCTATGGATGGGATTATCTGTAATTTAAAAGGAGTATGTGATCTGGCTGATAAGTATCATGCGCTTGTCATGGTTGATGATAGCCATGCGGTAGGATTTGTAGGAAAGACAGGACGTGGGACATCTGAATATTGTGGAGTAGAAGGACGTGTTGATATAATTACAGGAACACTTGGAAAAGCGCTTGGCGGAGCTTCCGGTGGATATACCAGCGGACGTAAAGAAATTATTGCATTGCTTCGTCAGAGAAGCCGCCCGTATCTGTTTTCCAATTCGCTGGCTCCTGCAATCGTAGGTGCAAGTATGGAAATGTTTCATATGCTGGAGGAAAGCACAGGTCTGCGGGATCATCTGGAAGAGGTTACAGTTTATTACCGTCAGCAATTAGTTGAGAATGGGTTTGATATCCTTCCGGGCTCACATCCCTGTGTACCTGTGATGCTGTATGATGAACGGCTGGCAGAAAAATATGCAGAGAAAATGATGGAAAAGGGTGTGTATGTAGTTGCATTTTCCTATCCGGTCGTACCAAAAGGAAAGGCCAGGATCCGTACACAGGTATGTGCAGATCATACGAAGGAAGACATTGATTTTGTTGTGAAGTGTTTTAAAGAAGTGAGGGATGAGATAGGAAGGTAATTAGAATCGGCGGCAGCGAAATGGAATGCTGCGTAGCTGCGGTCACGGTAAATGAGGCGACGTTTCTGTAGATCTCTTCCGGTTTTATGTGAACAGCGCCACCAGAAACAACATTTCCCTCTTGACAAATCGGGCAAAATTGTATATGCTGTATAGGCGGTTTAACAGTTTAAAGTGCTAAATAAACCGGCATCTCGCCGGCGAGATATACAGGAGGACAGAAAATGGGACGTGGCAGACAGGGAAATCTGATATCCGTGCGTTCGGATGTCAAGGTGATGGATTGTACACTCAGGGATGGTGGACTGGTAAACAATTTTGCATTTACCGATGAGTTTGTAAAGGATCTGTATCTGGCAAATATCAAGGCCGGAGTGGATTATATGGAGTTCGGCTATAAGGCTTCCAAGGAAATTTTTAGTCCGGATAAATTCGGCAAATGGAAGTTCTGTGAAGAGAAGGATATCCGCGCGATCGTGGGAGACAACAAGACAGATCTGAAGATTTCCGTTATGGCGGATGTAGGCAGGACGGATTTTCGGCATGATATTCTGAACAGAAAAGACAGCGTGATCGATGTGATTCGGGTCGCTACATATATCAATACGATTCCGGCAGCGATTGAGATGCTGGAGGATGCCAAGAAAAAGGGATATGAGACGACGGTCAATATCATGGCGGTATCGAAGGTACACGATGAGGATCTCGACGGTGCGCTGGAGATGCTGGGAGAGAGCAGCGTGGATGTGATCTATCTCGTGGACAGCTTCGGGTGCTTCTACCCGGAGCAGATCGAGCGTATCAGCGACAAGTATCTGAATGCGGCGGCGAAGTACAACAAGAAGGTGGGAATCCATGCTCACAACAATCAGCAGCTTGCCTTTGCCAATACGATTGAGGCGCTCTCCAGAGGCGCCAGCTATCTTGACGCGACGGTGTCCGGAATGGGCCGCGGGGCGGGTAACTGCTACATGGAACTGCTGCTGAGCTTTTTGCGGAACCCGAAGTATAACAAGATAGCAATTATGAATTTCGTAGAAAAGCATATGCTGAAGCTTCGCGAGGAGAGCCCGGCGTGGGGCTTTGATATCCCGTATCTTTTGACGGGGACGATGAACAGTCATCCCTCATCCGCGATTCAGTTCATCAAAGAGGGACGCACGGATTATTCGATGTTCTATCAGGAATTGATGGATAACGTTCTGTAAAAAGAAAATCAGCGGCATTATACGGTCAGGAATGTATTTTCAGAAAATAAACGGCCGCAGCAGATGACAGAGGAAAAATTCCGGTATCATTTGCTGCGGCTGTTTTATGCATCATACTGTGTTGCTCGGGAGACCGTTTTATGTATCATACTGTGTTGCCCGAGGAACCGTTTTATGCATCATACTGTGTTGACCGGGAGGCCATTTTATGTATCATACTGTATTGCTCGAGAGGCTGTTTCTGTATCAGATCATACCGGGTGCCGAAACGGTTACTGCTGGGCGTTGGTGCCGGATGATTCCGGTTGGAAGATGGTATAGCCGTTTTTCCCCTCCCGCTTTGTCTGGTACAGCGCCTTGTCAGCGGCTATGTACAGCTCATTGTAGCTCTGTCCGTGGTGCGGAGAAAGTGCGACGCCGACGCTGATGGTAATATCACAGCAGGGTACTCCATCGAATTTATGCTGCCGTATATGCTGGCAAAGCTTTTCGGCCCGGTTGGCGGCGATGCATTCAGAGGTACTGTTTTTGACCAGGATGCAGAATTCGTCGCCACCGATCCGGCCAATAATATCTGTCTCACGGAATTCGCTGCGGAGCAGCCTGCCCAAATCGCTCAGAATGGTATCGCCGCTCATATGCCCATGTATGTCGTTGATTTCTTTAAAACCGTCAATATCCAGCATTATAAATGCCTGAATACCGGTGCATTGCTCATCTGCAAGCCAGTTGTTGATCTCATCCTCGGTACTTTGCTTGTTCAGGATGCCTGTAAGGGCGTCTGTCTGGCCGAGTACGAGAAGCTCCTGCTGTTTCTTTGTATTTGAGCGGAAGATCTTCAGCAGCAGAACGAGCATTGCGGTAAGCAAAACGCCAAAAAGGATAAATTCGTAGTCCGAAATAAACCGGTAGGACTCCTGGGCGGCAGAAACCGGTACGACATAGCAGAGAAACCAGTCGTTTAGACTCAGCGGCTGATACGCCATGTAACAGAGCTCATTCTCAATAGACAGTTTCATCAGTCCTTTGCGGTGCTCGGAAAAGTCGGTGCGGAACTGGCTTGAGGAGGCCTTCCCTATAAATTTCATATTGTTGTAGAATTCAAAGAAATTGTCGTCGGTTGTAATAGAGGAATAATTTTTGCTGGTATCACAGGATATAAGAGTTCCTGTCTCTTATACACATCTGACGCTGCCGACGACTTAATAGGTGTAG
>CAMTFT010000329.1 GCA_947071365.1 uncultured bacterium
ATGACGGAAAATAAAAAGCGGGAGCTTATTAAAAAGGGAGCTGTAGGGTATAGCTGCGGCCATTTTTTTGACAAAAATGGAGAGAAGCTCACGGATCCTATTAATGATAAGATCATCGGTATTTCGTTTGAGGATCTGAAAAAGATACCTCATGTTATTGCGGCTGCCGGAGGTGTGGATAAGACCCATGCTATCTATGCAGCGCTCAGAGGGAAATTAATTCACTGTTTAATTACAGACAGCCGGATAGCGGAAAAGCTTCTGGCTATAAAAGGCGGCTGAGACGTGCAGCCGCCCAGAAAGGAGAAATATATGGCAGAAAGGATTTCCTACAGCTTTTGCGAGAGCTTGATAAAAAGGCAGGCTGCGGCAGAGCGTGAATTGCTGGAGACATTTGCATCAGGGGTCTATACTCTGGAGCAGCCTCTTGTAAAGCTGAATCCTTATTTGATCAATCCGCTGTCAGCAGCAGTTTTGTTCCGAACAGAAAAAGAGACTGCGGTTACAGTTACAGTATACGGAAAAGAGGCAAGAGGAACTATTGTACATACATTTCCCGGGGGCAGGGAACATATCCTCCCCATCGTGGGCCTTTATGCAGATTATGAGAATCGGGTAGAGCTTCGGCTTTACGGCGGAAACGCCCAAACCATTACCATAAAAACAGAAGCCCTGAGTGGAGATGAGCCAAAGCTGTTATCTATGCACACAGAGCCGGAATATACATCGGAAGACCTGATTTTTGTCACACCGTCTCTGAAAGCTCTGGCTACGGGCTTCGACTACCGTGGAGATATCCGCTGGCATCTGACTGTGCCGGTGATTTTTGACCTGAAACGGCTTCAGAACGGGAATTTCCTGATAGGTACGGAACGTGTTCTGCAAATGCCCTATTATATGTCCGGCTTGTATGAAATGACTATGACGGGAAAAATCGTAAAAGAATATTCGATTCCCGGCGGTTATCATCATGACCAGTGGGAGATGGAGAACGGCGATATTCTCGTTCTTACGGAGGATCCGGGCTACGAGACCGTGGAGGATGTGGTAGCGCTTCTGGATCGCACGACAGGGAAAGTAAAAAGAATATGGGATCTGAAGGATTGCCTCGTACCGGGAGAGGGCCCCTCCGGCGGCTACACGGACAGGGACTGGTTCCATAATAACGCGCTCTGGTATGACAGGAACAGTAATTCTATTGTTCTTTCCGGACGTCACACGGACAGTATTATCAGCATTGACTATGAGACCGGGAAACTTAACTGGATCCTGGGCGATCCGGAAACATGGCCGGAGGATAAACTGAAATATTTCTTTAAACCTGTAGGGGAAGGGGATTTTGACTGGCCTTACGAGCAGCATGCCTGCCTTGTTACACCAAACGGCGGAATCATGTGCTTTGACAATGGGCATTACCGTTCCAAGATCCGTGAGAAGTTTTTGCTGAACCGCGACAGCTTCTCCAGGGGCGTTTTGTATCAGATCAATACAGAAGATATGACGATCCGCCAGCTCTGGCAATATGGAAAAGAGCGTGGCGAGGAATTTTTCTCATCTTATATCGGAAACGTGGAGTGGTATGGAGAAGAACATTATCTCGTCCATTCCGGCGGTATCCAGTATTACGGCGAGCATGCGTCGGAGAAGCCTGCGGCGCTTTTGCAGGGCAATCCGAATATCCGCTCAGAGAGCATTACTGTAGAAGTCCTCCACGGGAAGGTCATTATGGAAATGAAGATCGACGGAAATTTCTTCCGCGCGGAGAAGCTGCCATTGTATCACGACGGGGACAATATGCCTTTGGGCGAAGGAAAACGCGTGGGTGAGATGGGCGTAACGCCGGAATTTGACACGCTGATTCCCATGGAGTCCTGCGGGGAACTTCTGCCTTACTGCTACGAAGCGGCTATTATGGAAGAGGAGGATCGATTCGTTTTCAGGGCGATCTTTGAAGGCGGACAGCTCGTGATGCTGATGCTGGAAAATGGAGAAGAAGAACATGGTTACTTCATTTCCACGGCAAAGAACAAATTCAACGCGCTGTGCAGCGGCACATTTATTGAGAAGGATCCAAGAAGTATTGCTCTGAGTGTCAATAAGGCTGGCCTTAAGGGAACATATCATGTGCGTGTGATCGTGGATGACAAAAAATATGAGACGGGCATTCAGATTACGTGTTAGGAGGCTTTTTCATGGCAGATTATGATTTGATTATTATCGGAAGCGGTCCTGCAGGTATGACTGCCGCTATTTATGCGGTGAGAGCCAATCTGTCCGTACTGATGCTGGATCGGCTTGCGCCGGGCGGAAAAATTATCAACACGAATGAGATACAGAATTATCCAGGGGTGGGAACTTTAAGCGGCGCCGAGCTGGCGATTCAGATGTTTCAGCATACACAGCAGCTTAATGTGCCTTTTGACTATAAAACTGTAAAAGCAGTTCGGATTGAGGATGGCCTTAAGTACGTCTGCTGCGAGGAAGATGATACAGTTTACACAGCCCATGCAGTGCTTTTGTGTACCGGCACTTCATCGAGAATGCTGGGCGTGGCAAACGAAGAGCTGTATATAGGAAACGGTATCAGCTTCTGTGCTATCTGTGACGGACCTGCCTGTAAGGATAAGGATGTGGTTGTTCTGGGTGGAGGCAATTCCGCGGTGGAGGAGGCCATTTATCTTGCGGAGGTTGCGAAGACAGTTACTGTGGCGGTGCGTTCGTACCTGAAAGCGGATCCCGTTGCCTGTGACCGGTTACGGTCGATGAAAAATGTAGTTATTTATGAGGGCTATGACGTACTGGATTTCTATGGGAACGGAAGGCTTCACGGTGTACATTTGAAGTCAAAAGAAACGGGTGCGGAGCTCTCCGTAGACTGTGCCCAGGTCTTTGAGTATATCGGCCAGCTTCCGGCTACGGAGTGTTTTGATGCTCTGGGCGTTTTGAATACGGCGGGGTATGTGGAGGTTGATGATCGCATGGCAACCAGAGTTCCGGGTATCTATGGAGCAGGGGATTGTGTGGTGAAGAATCTTCGCCAGGTGATTACTGCCTGCGCGGACGGTGCCATTGCTGCGCAGGAGGCTTCCAGGTACGTACAGAGCCTGAGATAAAAAAGGAGAAGGATTATGTTAAGAGAAGTTACAGAGGAAGAATTTCGTCAGTCATCGGGAAAAGGACTGGTGCTTGCGGATTTTTATTCGAGTACCTGTGGCCCCTGCAAAATGCTTGCTTTTGTGCTGGCAGATGTCGATAAGAGCTGTGGGGAGAAAGTTACGATTCTGAAGGTAGACTTTGATAAATGCAAATCATTAGTTGAGGAATACGGTGTGGCAGGTTACCCTACCATGATTTTGCTCAGGGATGGCACGGAGATAAAGCGAATGACCGGTTTACAGCAAAAGCCAGCCATCATCAAAC
>CAMTFT010000330.1 GCA_947071365.1 uncultured bacterium
TACACCTATTAAGTCGTCGGCAGCGTCAGATGTGTATAAGAGACAGTTTCCGTGCGGTAACAGGAGATTTGAATATGACAAAAATGCTGTTTGTGTATAATCCCAGATCAGGAAAGGGATTGATCAGAAACCATATTTCGGTTATCCTTGAGACTTTTTCCGCAGGGGGGTACGAGGTGACGGTGCGCCCCACCAGGATGGAGAAGGATGCCAGCAATATTGTGGAGGAGAGAGCGGCAGAATACGATATCATCGTCTGCAGCGGCGGCGACGGAACGCTGGACGAGGTCGTTACCGGGCTGATGCACAGCGGTGTACACCGGAGGATCGGCTATATCCCTGCGGGAAGCACGAATGATTTCGGCAACAGCCTTGGGATTCCAAAGCAGATGGATCTGGCTGCGGAGCTGATCGTGCAGGGGACGCCTTTTGCGTGTGATATCGGCAAATTCAATGATGATTATTTTGTTTATGTGGCAGCGTTCGGGTTCCTGACGGATGTCTCCTACCAGACGAACCAGGAGCTGAAAAACGTACTTGGCCATACGGCATATCTGATCGAGGGGATGAAGCGCGTAGGATCATGGAAAAGCTATTCCCTGAGAATCGAAAGCGAGGAGTTCTGCGACGAAGGCGAATTCATGTACGGCATGATCTCCAATTCCACCTCCGTAGGTGGGATCAAGGGCCTTCCCGGGAAAAATATTGAGCTGAATGACGGACTATTTGAGGTCATGCTGGTTCGGACACCGCAGAATCTGGTGGACTGGCAGGAGGTCATTGGTGCAGTCATCATGAAGGATGAGACGAGCAAGAATGTCGTCCGTTTCAAGACGAAGCATCTGATCATTTCCTCCGATGAGCCGGTGGCGTGGACGAGAGACGGGGAGAACGGCGGAGAGCATACCATTGCGGAGATGACGATTCTGCCAAAGGCTCTGGAGATCATGGCGGAGTCTGTTCCTGTGGTGGCAGTACGCGAGGCAGAAAATTAAAAATTACCATATATATTATGAGGGCAGGGATGACCCGGCTGGCCGGGTCGAAGAAAGGAGAAAGATATGTTATATGTGGGTGTGGACCTTGGCACATCGGCGGTGAAGCTTTTGCTGATGGACGGGGCCGGAAAGATTCAGAAAATCGTATCAAAGGAGTATCCGATTTATTTCCCGAATCCGGGCTGGTCGGAGCAGAAGCCGGAAGACTGGTATGAGCAGACGATGGCAGGTCTTAAGGAGCTGCTTTCCGAGTGCGACAAGAGCCAGGTGGCAGGCATCAGCTTTGGCGGCCAGATGCACGGGCTTGTTATTCTTGATGACCAGGATCAGGTCATCCGTCCGGCGCTTCTGTGGAATGACGGACGTACATATGAGGAGTGCGACTACCTCAACAATGTGATCGGAAAAGAAAAATTATCCGAGTATACGGCGAACATCTCCTTTACGGGATTTACAGCGCCGAAGATCCTCTGGGTAAAAAACAAGGAGCCGGAGAATTTTGCAAGGATCGCAAAGATCATGCTTCCGAAGGATTATATCGCTTACAGGCTTTCCGGCGTACACTGCACGGACGTATCCGATGCTTCCGGTATGCTGGTGTTCGACGTAAAGAACCGCTGCTGGTCAAAGGAAATGCTGGAGATCTGCGGTATTCGCGAGGAGCAGATGGCAAAGGTATATGAGAGCTACGAGGCAGTTGGCAACGTGCTTCCTGAGATTGCAGCAGAGCTTGGTATTCCTGAGACGGTGAAGGTCGTTGCAGGAGCCGGGGACAACGCTGCGGCAGCAGTAGGTACAGGCACGGTAGGTGACGGCATGTGCAATATCTCCCTTGGCACCAGCGGAACGATTTTCATTTCTTCAGAGAAATTCGGCGTGGACAAGTTCAATGCGCTTCACGCTTTCGCACACGCGGACGGTCACTACCATCTGATGGGATGCATGCTCAGCGCCGCTTCCTGCAATAAATGGTGGATGGATGAGATCATCGGTACGAAGGATTACGCAGCGGAGCAGAAGGCGATTGAGAAGCTGGGTGAGAACCACGTATATTTCCTGCCGTATCTGATGGGAGAGCGTTCCCCTCACAACAATCCGAATGCCCGGGCAACCTTTATCGGTATGACGATGGATACGACGAGAGCAGATATGACGCAGGCCGTTCTGGAGGGCGTTGCGTTTGCACTTCGTGATTCTCTTGAGGTGGCAAAGGCTCTCGGCATTAAGATTGAGCGCACGAAGATTTGTGGAGGCGGCGCGAAGAGCCCGCTGTGGAAGAAGATCATCGCGAATGTGCTGAACCTCAAGGTGGATGTCATCGAGAGCGAGGAAGGACCGGCTCTAGGCGGTGCGATCCTGGCGGCAGTTGCCTGCGGCGAATATGAGTCCGTAGAGGATGCGGCATCAAAGCTGGTTAAGATCGTGGACACGGTGGAACCGGATGCAGAGCTGGTGGCAAAATATGAGGAGAGATATGCGCAGTTTAAGCAGATCTATCCGGCATGCAAGCCGCTCTTCGACGTTATTGCATAAGTGCCATGCGGGAACAGACAGACTGTGAGATTTATCTGCAAAGGGCTGTATATTCCTGCTACAGGAATTGTATACAGATAAAAACAGATTGGGGGTAATACATATGGAAATAAAAAAGGTAACGGATGCGGCCTTTAAGAAATACGGCCGCGTGGTGGACAACATTGATTTTTCAGAGCTTCTTAAAAAACTGGAGGAGACTCCGTGCCCTGAGGACGTCGTATATGAGCCGTCTGTAAAAATGCTGGAAGAGCTTCCGGTATTCGATGAGATCCAGACGAAAGCATACGGCGAGCTGCCGATCCAGATCGGCTACTGCAACGGCCACAACTATCAGCTCAACGCGCTGGAATACCATCGCTCCTCTGAGCTTAACGTGGCATGTACCGACGCTGTTCTTCTGGTAGGATGGCAGCCGGACATCGCAGAGGATGGGACGTATGACACTTCTCTCGTAGAAGCATTCCTTGTTCCGAAGGGAACGACCGTGGAGGTCTATGCGACGACTCTGCACTATGCACCCTGCTGTGCCGGTGAGGACGGCTTCCGGGTAGGTATTGTACTGCCGAAGGATACGAATCTTCCGCTGGATAAGGAGCATGCAGGCGGCGAGGATTCCCGTATTACGGCAAGAAACAAATGGCTTCTGGGTCACCCGGAGGGAGGACTGCCGGAGGGCTCACCCATGGGACTTGTCGGAGAGAATATCTGTATAAAATAAAATTTAGGAGGATATAAAAAATGAACAACATTCCAAAAGTAAAGATTGGTATTGTGGCAGTGAGCCGCGACTGTTTCCCGGAGTCACTGTCTGTAAATAGAAGAAAAGCTCTCGTGGAGGCTTACAAGGCAAAAGACGATGAGGCAGACATCTATGAGTGCCCGATCT
>CAMTFT010000331.1 GCA_947071365.1 uncultured bacterium
CAGAAACGTCATAAGTCCAGAATGCTTATGAATTTTTCTTCTTTGATACTACGTCAAAAATAACGGCTGCCAGAAGCACGAGACCCTTTACTACCTTCTGCATATTCTGGTCCGTACCCATGATGGACATGCCCTGGTTGATGATACCCATAAGAACAGCACCGATGATAACGCCCGGAACCGTACCTACGCCGCCGTATGCGGAAGCTCCGCCGATGAAACAGGAACCGATGGCATCCATCTCATAGTTCTGGCCGTACGTCGGCTGTGCGGAGGTCATACGCGCGATGGTAAGTATACCGGCAAGAGCTGCCAGAAGTCCCATGTTCGTATATGCAATAAAGTAAACCATGTCCGTGTTGATACCGGAAAGCTTTGTAGCCTTCTCGTTTCCACCTACCGCATAGAAATAACGTCCGATCGTCGTCTTGCTGGTGATGTAGCCGTAAACCAGGACAACGATAAGTACCCATACGAGGGAGGTCGGAATACCCTTGTGCTGAGCCAGCTTATAGGAAATAGCAAGCACAACTGCGCAGATCACGATCATTTTTCCGTACATTGCGCCTACGCTTCCTGTCGCATAGCCTTTTTTCACACGGTTAACATGACCACGGATCGTAACAAATATGTAGATCACACACGCAAGAATGCCGACAGCAAGAGCCACGCGATTCAGCCCTTCTCCACCGCCGAGGAAATCCGGCACGTAGCAGCTCGCACCGCCACCAAACAGCACTTTAAATGGCTCTGACTTGATTGGAAGCGTCTTACCGCCAAGGACAACATTGGAGAGTCCACGGAATACGAGCATGCCCGACAGTGTTGTGATGAAGGGCGGGATTCGCAGGAATGCGATCCAGAATGCCTGCCATGCGCCGATCAGTACACCCAGAAGCAGCATCAGGATGACCGCTACTCCATATGGGAGATTCATATTCTCCATGAGTACGCCGCCAACCGCGCCGACAAAACATACAACAGAACCAACGGAAAGGTCGATGTTACCTCCCGTTAAGATACACAGAAGCATACCGGTGGCAAGCACGAACACGTATGCATTCTGAGAAATCAGATTCGTAATATTCTGCGGAAGCAGAATCTTTCCCTGTGTGCCCCACGTAAAGAACAGTGTTACGAGCACCAGTACAATAATCATTGTATACTTTTGAATTCCAACTTTTAATTTCGCCTTATCCATTGCTTACTCTCCTTTACTCGAATTCAGAATACATGCCATGATCTTTTCCTGAGAAGCCTCCGCCTGAGTCAGTTCCCCGGCAATTTTTCCCTCATTCATGACGTAGATGCGGTCTGACATGCCAAGAACCTCCGGAAGCTCCGAAGAGATCATGATAACTGACTTGCCCGCTGCTACCAGATCATTGATGATACAGTAGATCTCATATTTTGCGCCGACATCGATACCTCTTGTCGGTTCGTCAAGGATCAGCACATCCGGGTCAGCAAACATCCATTTTGCCAGCAATACCTTCTGCTGGTTGCCGCCGCTTAAGTTACCCACATTCTGCTCCACAGTCGGGCATTTCGTTTTCAGCTTTTCCTTGTATTCCACAGCCACCGCATACTCTTTATCCTTGTCAATGACCATATGGCTGCTGACACCCTCCAGATTTGCAAGGGTCGTGTTGATCTTGATCGGATTTCCAAGAATCAGGCCGTCGCCCTTACGGTCCTCTGTCACATACGCAAGCTTATGCTGAATCGCTTCCTTTGCATTCTTCAAGTGTACTTCCTTGCCGTCCAGCAGGAGAGTTCCGCTGATATTTGTTCCATAACTCTTTCCAAAAATACTCTTTGCCAGCTCGGTACGTCCTGCTCCCATCAGTCCGGAAATACCGACAACCTCCCCCTTATGTACCTTGATAGACACGTTGTCTACCACCTTGCGCTCACTGTAAAGCGGATGATATACGGTCCAGTTCTTTACTTCCATATTCACCGCGCCGATCTTCACGCCATGGCGTTTCGGGAAACGGTCAGCGATCTCACGGCCTACCATACCTTTGATGATACGGTCCTCCGAAAAGTCATCCACACCCTTGACCAGCGTTTCAATCGTGGAACCGTCACGGATAACCGTGATCTTATCCGCTACGTAGGATACCTCATTCAGCTTGTGCGAAATGATGATACATGTCATTCCCTCGCTCTTGAATCTCAGCAGCAGATCCAGCAGAGCCTTGGAATCCGACTCATTCAGGGAAGATGTCGGCTCATCCAGGATCAGCAGCTTCGCATTCTTGGCCAGCGCCTTGGCGATCTCCACCAACTGCTGCTTTCCAACGCCGATATCCTTTATCAGTGTACGGGAGGACTCTGTCAGGCCCACCTGCCTCATATATTTTTCTGCCATGCCGTGCGTTTCATCCCAGTTGATGGCAGCCTTTTTTCCACGCTCATTGCCCAGGAACATATTTTCACCGATCGACATATACGGTATCAGTGCCAGTTCCTGGTGAATAATAACAATCCCTTTTTCTTCGCTGTTTTTGATGTCATGAAATTTACAGATCTCTCCGTTGTATACAATATCGCCCTCATACGTCCCATACGGATATACACCGGAAAGAACATTCATCAGAGTAGATTTGCCTGCACCGTTCTCGCCAACCAGCGCATGAATCTCTCCCTCTTCCACCTTGAGGTTTACATTGTCAAGCGCCTTTACACCAGGGAATGTTTTGGTGATATTTTTCATTTCCAGTAGTATCTTTGCCAAAATTGCTCCCTCCAAACTTATAGAATAAACTCCGCCTCAAAAGAGGCCTGCATATACAACAGGCGGGCGATGTGCCCGCCTGCGTAAAGCGTTTATTTCGTAGTACCAAATCTTACTGAATCTGATCCTCTGTATAGTACCCGGAGTCGATCAGGATCTCTTTGTAGTTATCAACTGTAACCGGTGTCGGCTCGCAAAGGTAAGACGGGATAACGCCTGTGCCGTTGTCATATGTCTCTTCATCATTTACCGGAGCCTCGCTGCCTGTCATGATAGCGTCAACCATTTCTACTACCTTGGAAGCCAGTGTACGTGTATCCTTGAATACGGACATAGCCTGTGTTCCATCAACGATATGCGGAACGTTAGGAATATCACAGTCCTGACCAGTGATAATCGGATATTCGCCTGTGTAGTTAGCTGCCAGTGCGTTTACAACACCGAGTGCTGTAGAGTCGTTGGAAGCAAGAACTGCGTCAAGGTTTGTTCCATCTGCATAGTAGGAAGAAAGAATGTTCTCAAATCTGGACTGAGCTGTTGCTGTATCCCAACCAGCCGTAGCTACTTCGTCTTTTGTCATCTGTCCTGACGGAACAACCAGCTTGCCCTCGTCGATGTACGGCTGAAGAACGTCCATAGCGCCGCCGAAGAAGAAGTTTACGTTGT
>CAMTFT010000332.1 GCA_947071365.1 uncultured bacterium
GAGATGTAGCTCCGTCTCGTGGGCTCGGAGATGTGTATAAGAGACAGGTAGAATGAATGCAGAACAGGAGCTGTTTATTATATCATAGGAAAAATGCATTCATTTACTAAAAAGGACGGTGTATTTCATGGAAAGAAGGCAGTACAGAAGAAGAGATTATTATAGAAAAGTCAGGAGAAAGCGCCGAAGGAACATATTGGCTGCGTCTGCGGTTACGCTTGCGATTGTCGTGTGCGTCATAATATATGGTGCTTCTTTTCTGTATCAGCAGCTTTTTGAACCGATGGTGGCAGAGAGCTACGATATGGAAGCATATAGTGAGAACGTATTGGATACGGGGACTTACAGTGAAAGCACTCCGGATGTAGAAACTTATAGTGAAAGCACTCCAGATGTAGGAGCTTATGGTGAGAAAACTTCGAATTTAGGAGCTGATAATGAGAGCGTTTCGGGTATTGGGATCGATTTAACTCACCTGTATAGCCCATATGCGATTTTAGTTGATCTGGATTCGGGGAATGTTCTGGCGGAGCATAACGCGCAGGAGCGGATCTATCCTGCGTCACTTACGAAGATCATGACAGCTATTCTGGCGATTGAAAATACGGCGGACATGGAGGAGATCATTACGATTCCTTCCGATTTTTTCGATGCGCTGTATGTGGAGGAGGCTTCTATGGCAGGCTTCCAGCCCGGGGAGAGAGCACGGCTAAAGGATCTGCTGTACGGTATCCTTCTCCCTTCCGGAGCAGAGTGCTGTATGACATTTGCGGACAGGATTGCCGGCAGCGAGGAAGCGTTTACAGAGATGATGAATCAGAAGGCGGAGGAGCTGGGGCTGAAAAACACGCATTTTTGCAATGTGACGGGGCTGCATGACCCGGATCATTACTCTACGGTGGAGGATATTTCCATTCTTTTACAGTACGCACTAAAGAATGATTATTTCAGAGAAGCATTTACAAGCAGCAGATACAGCACCATTCCATCTGATTATCATCCCGAGGGATTCACCTTTTTCAGTACCATGTTCCAATACATGGACAGCGCTCAGGTCACTGGCGGAGAGATTCTCGGCGGAAAGACCGGATATACCGAGGAGGCGGGGCAGTGCCTGGCGAGTCTTGCGGCGATAGGGGGAAAGGAATATATTCTGGTAACGGCAAAGGCGAATGGGTCGCATCAGACGGAACAGTTTCACATTCTGGATGCAGAGAATGTGTACAGCCAGATCGGAGGACAGAGGATGCCATAAAAACAGCAGGGAGAGATGATGTGTGGGCATCTCACCCTGCGATATATCAATATATTATCGGCACGACAGAGAACATTTTTTGCGTTCCCGTTTGTTTTCGTACATCTTTTTATCGGCTTCTTTTATCAGCTCCGGATAGGTGATATCCGGTTTTGTCACACAATAGCCAAAGGAGAAACCAAGCCGGGTGCAGATATCTGTATCGAGCTGTGCCGTACTGTGATTTTGAATGTGCTCCAGGGTACGGATCGTATCGATAAGCTCTCTTTCATTATCATACCCATACAGGAACAGGATGAATTCATCGCCGCTCTGTCTGGCGGTTATACTGCATTTTGATCCGAAATTGTTGATAATATGGGCAATATTTTTAAGGTAAAGATCTCCCTTTTCATTGCCGTACGTATCGTTGATCTCTTTTAAGCCGTCGGCGTCGATCATGATAAAAGCGCTGCAGCCGAGCTTTTCCGGCTCCTGAAACAGGGCTGTGAGCCTGTTGTCCATGCCGCGGCGGTTGTACAGTCCTGTCAGCAGATCGATGTCTCTTTCAAGTTCAAGCTTTTTGATCATACTGTTGAGATAGCTGCTCAATTCCGAAAATTCGAAGCTGCTCTGGATATCGATCGTTTCATTGAGATTTCCGCTGGTAATCGAATGCAGCTTTTGGTTTACCTCATGGATCCTCTCTACTACATACTTATTCATGTAGCTTGTTGCAGCATGTGACAGAATCAGTGCAGTTACAATGAGGCAGACGGCAAACTGGAAAGCTGTTGTCGGAATCCTCTGATATAATTCGCTGCTTAATATAACGCGGCCAAGGTAATTATCGCCGGCTTTCTTAAATACGCAGTACGTTTTTTCTCCGCCTATCGTGGCAAAAAATCCGTATTTATTCGCTTCTATATTGTCAAAATCCAATCCAATCGCATCAGCTTTTTTGCCCACATGTTCTGAAGCCGTCGCACCGACGATCTCTCCCGTCTCGGTGTCGATTGCGTAGTAGTTCGCTTCAGGGTTCACACGCAGCAGAGAAAAAATGTAGGACAGCTCATTTTTTTCGGTGACCTTCATGACACTGACAGGTTCCATGCCGATCTGGACAATGAAATCCCCGTTTCTGCTCCAGAGAGCGGAATACTGCATCAATTTTCCCTGGGCAGTGTTTGGAGTGATATCCTGGACAAGCTGCAGTGATTTGTCCTCCAGCATTGGCTTAAAGAACATTATCTGCTCGCCGGAATCAAAGGTATAGCCGAAGTATTCAGGGTGCGTTCCTGCATAGACGCGGCCCGTATTGTCAAAAATATGTATTTCATCCACCTCTGTGATCTCAGCGATTTTCTTCAGCTCTTCCGTATGATATACGATATCGGGCTCACCTTCGATAATGCGGGCGATCGCTTCTGCATTGTGAAGACACGTTTTTCTGTAGGTCTCCTGAATTTCAGACAGCTCCTTCTGATTTTCCTCTAATACCTGTTCGATCTGAGAGAAGGTTCTCATAGCCATATCATGGGCCCGTCTCTGTTCAATCGTGGTCTGTATGTACACGATAACGATCAATATGAGGGTTAAGGAAAAGAATGTGAGCATCTGCATGTATCTGCTGATTATTCTTTTAAGGGTATGCATCGGAGTCCTCCTTGATCGGGTGAAGTAGGGTGCATTATTTTTGAGTAGCATGGCTGTTGTTTCGCTACTGATTAATAGCATATCAGGAAGAGCGGGTTTTTACAAGAAAATTGTATAAATAAAAACAGAAAAGAAATGACTGGAATATACATAGGTGCTATAATTGAAACGTATTGTTAATGATCAAATCGGTATTTACCAAGGGGACAGAATGACGATTCAACAGTTGAAATACATTATTAAAGTTGCGGAAACGGGCTCTATTACTGAGGCAGCGAAGGCTCTTTTTATCTCTCAGCCCAGCCTTTCCAATGCAATTAGAGAGATTGAAAAAGAAGCCGGACTGACTATTTTTACCCGAAGCAGGCAGGGCATTGCACTCACAAAGGAAGGGTTGGAATTTCTTGGCTATGCGAGAAACGTGGTGCAGCAGATGGAGCTGCTGGAAGATAAATATATAACAAATGTCTCAGAAAAAATACGATTCGCCGTTTCTACCCAGCATTATACCTGTCT
>CAMTFT010000333.1 GCA_947071365.1 uncultured bacterium
AGATGTAGCTCCGTCTCGTGGGCTCGGAGATGTGTATAAGAGACAGTTTTAGGAATTTCGAAATATACTGTACATAAAAAGTGATAACGATTACACCCTGGGAGGAAGGATTTCATGAAAAAGGAAGTAGAAACACTTTACGAAAGACGGTTTCAAAAGCATTTGGATGAGCTGCGGTGGCTGTATATGGAGCTTTACGATAACGATTCTATGTTTGCAGAACTTTGTGACAATATGAAGAGGTTTTATGAGGAGCGTAATGGGCAGCTTAAGCAGCAGGACAGACAGCGTGAGGAGCATCCGGACTGGTATAAAAAGAATGATATGCTGGGCATGATGTTCTACATCGACAATTTTGCCGGCAATATGAAGGGAGTTCAGGAGAAGCTGGACTACATTGAGAAATGTAACGTGAATTATATTCACCTGATGCCGTTTCTGGATACGCCGAAGGGGCGTTCCGACGGCGGATACGCGGTGGCGGATTTCCGAAAAGTGCAGCCGGAGCTGGGTACTATGAAGGATCTGGAGAATCTGACAGCGGCCTGCCACGAAAAGAAGATCAATGTCTGCATGGACTTTGTCATGAACCATACTTCCGAGGATCATGAGTGGGCCGTAAAGGCGCGTCAGGGTGACGGAGAATACATGAGCCGTTACTTTTTCTATGACAATGATGAGATTCCATCCGAGTACGAAAAGACGGTGCCGCAGGTGTTTCCGACGACTGCGCCCGGCAATTTCACCTGGCTGCCGGAGATCGGCCATTATGTGCTGACCAGCTTTTACCCGTACCAGTGGGATCTGAATTACAGAAATCCCCGGGTGTTCAATGAGATGATGTACAACTTCCTCTTCCTGGCAAATAAGGGAATCGACATTATCCGTATTGATGCGGTTCCGTATATCTGGAAGGAGCTGGGAACGCAGTGCCGCAACCTGCCGCAGGTACACACGATCGTCCGCATGATGCGTATAATCAGCGAGATCGTCTGCCCCGGCATCCTGCTTCTGGGGGAGGTCGTTATGGAGCCGAAGAAGGTTGTGCCGTATTTCGGTACGGTAGAGAAGCCGGAATGCCATATGCTTTACAATGTAACGACGATGGCGACTACATGGCATACCGTGGCGACCAGAGATGTCCGTCTGCTGAAAAAACAGCTTGATATTGTAAATGCATTGCCGAAGGAGTACGTGTTCCTGAACTATTTGCGCTGTCATGACGATATTGGCTGGGGGCTGGATTATCCGACTCTGATGGAGGAGGGGATCGGCGAGGTCTCTCACAAAAAATATCTGAATGATTATTTCCGGGGCTACACGGGAAGCAGCAACAGCCGCGGCGAGCTGTACAACGAAGATCTCGTGACGGGAGATGCCAGATTCTGTGGCACGACAGCGTCTATGTGCGGTGTGGAGCGCGCCGGCTTTGAGCAGGATGAAGCGATGATGGACAGCGCGATCCGGCTGGACGTGATGCTGCACGCTTATATGTTTATGCAGTCCGGTATTCCCGTACTTTACAGCGGCGATGAGATCGGTCAGGTGAACGACTATACGTATAAAGAGGATCCGCTGAAGGCGGACGATTCCAGATATATTCACCGGGGAGCCATGAACTGGGAACTGGCAGAGAACATTGCTGATCCGGCTACTGTGCAGGGAAGGATCTTTGGTATGCTGGACCGTCTGGAGCAGCTTCGCGGGAGCGAAAAGGCGTTTATGTCCGACGCAGATATGTGGACGATCGAGACCTGGGAAAAAGAGGTGCTCTGCATCGGAAGGTATTATGACGGGGACAAGGTGATCGGTCTGTTTAATTTCAGTGAGCATGACAAGACGGCGTGGATCAATGAGACGGATGGGGATTACGTGGATATGCTCTCCGGGCGGAAAATGAAGGCAGCGGGTGTTGACATTCCGGCGTATGGATTTTATTATTTAAAGAAGGTGGATTGATTATCACAGTATTAGAATAACTAACCCGGACACAGGAGTATACGTATGAATATTGCAGAGATCGCCCGGATGGCGGGAGTTTCCAGCGCGGCCGTATCGCGGTATTTTAATAACGGTTATATATCAGAGGAGAAGAAGCAGGCAATACAGAAGGTGGTGGAGGAGACAGGATACCGCCCTTCTGTGCAAGCTCAGATGCTGCGGACGAAAAAAACGAAGATGATTGGTGTGATCGTCCCCCGGGTCGCTTCTGCTGCGGTGGGAAGCGTTGTGGAGGGAATTCTTTCGGTGCTGAACCAGAGCGGATACCAGATGCTGCTGGCGGTGACGCAGAACGATCCCGACAAGGAGCTGGAATACCTTTCAGCCTTTGACGAAAAACAGGTGGACGGTATTTTGCTGTCAGCGACGGTTTTTACTTCGGAACACAGGCGCCTTCTGAAAAAGATGACGATTCCCGTCGTGATCATCGGACAGCAATTTCCAGGAAGCTGCTGTGTTTATCACGATGACTACCAGGCGTGCTATGATCTGACGACGCATTTTCTTGAAAACGGCCGGGAAAGACTGGCATACATCGGCGCTATCCGGCAGGATAAGGCTGTGGGGGAACAGCGAAGCCGCGGCTATCAGGATGCAGTCTGTGACAAAGGGCTCGATGAGCTGGCGCAACGATGTGTGGTGGCCGGTTTTTCGTCAGAATCTGGTTATGAAAAAATGAAGGAACTTCTGGGACGTTATCCGGATCTTGACGGAGTGATCTGCGCCACGGATGAGATGGCCGTGGGGGCTTTGCAGTATTTGAAGGAGCAGAGGATCAGCGTACCGGAGCAGATAGCGGTGGCCGGACATGGAGATTCAGATATTGTTTGTGTCACGAGCCCGCCGCTGACAACTGTGCATTACTCCTATGAAAAAAGCGGGGAGCTGGCGGTTCAGATGCTGCTGGAAATTTTGGAATATGGCAAAACAGACATGAAGGAGATCATGCTGGGCTGCCACTTAGTTGTACGGGAGGCGGAATCATGATGAAGATACGGAAAGCAGAGATGGGTGATCTGCAGGAGCTTTTGGACATATATAATTATGAGGTGTTAAATGGAGTGGCAACGCTTGACCTGGAACCGAAAAGCCTGGAGGAGTGGCGCGGCTGGTTTGACGCCCACAATGTGGACAACCATCCGCTTTACGTGGCAGAATCAGAGGGCCGCGTCGCAGGCTACGTCAGCCTGTCCTCCTACCGGGAAAAGGAAGCGTACAGATCCACGGTGGAGCTTTCTGTCTACATAGGACCGGATTTCAGAAGGCAGGGGATCGCCTCGGCGCTGATGGAGTTTATTTTGCAGGAAGCAAGAGCAGATGAACGGACGCACAACGTGGTGTCCCTGTCTCTTATACACATCTGACGCTGCCGACGACTTAATAGGTGTA
>CAMTFT010000334.1 GCA_947071365.1 uncultured bacterium
CACCTATTAAGTCGTCGGCAGCGTCAGATGTGTATAAGAGACAGATATCATCCTGGTAATATTCTGTCTCATTATCGTGTTTTTGGTTGCATATCCGCTCTATTATGTGCTGATTGCTTCTGTTTCCAATCCTTATGATGTTTATGCGGGAAAGACATTCCTGCTCCCGAGCGGATTCACGCTCGATGGCTACAAGGCGGTGTTCGCGGACAGCAGCATTGTCACCGGCTTCCTGAACAGTATCAAGTATACGGTGATCGGAACGGTTTTCTCTGTGGTTATGATCTATTTGACCGCATATCCGCTGAGTGTCCGGAATCTGCCGGGAAGAAAATTTTTCAGCATCTTTTTCATTATTACAATGTATTTCGGCGGCGGACTGATGCCGACGTATCTGGTTGTAAGGGATACCGGACTGATCGATACGATCTGGGCGATGTTCCTTCCAGGAGGCGTTGCTGTGAGCAACATGATCATTGTCCGCAATTACTTTGAGCACAGCATTCCGAAGGATATGATCGAAGCCGCTGAAATTGACGGATGTTCACAGTGGCAGACATTTATCAAGGTCATTGTTCCCTTAAGCAAATCCATCATGGCTGTTATGGTGGTGTTCAGTATGGTCGCATACTGGAATGACTGGTTTACTGCGTTGATCTATCTGCCGGGGAAGGAAAACGCACCGCTGCCCCTGATCCTGCGTACGATCCTGATCAAGAGTTCGGCGAGCGCAAGCCAGGCAGGCATGATCTCCGGAGGGTATGCAGAGCTGAGCAAGCTGACAGAGATGCTGAAGTTCTCCTCTTGTATCGTGGCGGCTTTGCCGATGCTGATTATTTATCCGTTTGTTCAGAAGTATTTTGAAAAAGGTATGATGGCCGGCGCGGTTAAGGGTTAACGGGATTCCGGGAAAAGGAGATGAGATCATTGAAGATGTGGAAAAAAGGGATTTGCTGTGTGCTGGCGGCAGGCGTGGCTGTGCTTGCGACCGCATGCGGAAATCAGACGGAGAATTATTATGTACCCGGTGAGATCAATACAGATACCTCCCAGACGGATTTTACTGTTATGGGCGGCATCAGCGCATTGAGTCCCGGTTATGAGGACAACGAAGTTTTAAATCAGATGCAGGAAAACGCAGGGATCGATATCACATGGAACGTAATGAGTGATTCCCTGGCAGAGCAGGTCAACATCCGTATCGCGGGTCGCCGGCTTCCGGACGCGTTTATGGCGGTCGGCTTCAACAATTACGATATCACGACGTATGGAAGCGACGGCGCGTTCATCGATCTGAGCCCGTATATTACAGAAGAGTATATGCCGAACCTCTCGAAGATTCTGGAGGAAAATCCGGATATTCGCAGTGCCATCACCATGAGCGACGGCTGCATTTACGGCCTTCCTTCCGGAGAGCGGATGGGAACTGCCGGCATTGGGGCCGAAGAGGATTACAACATTTATCAGTTCCCGCAGTTTGCGATGATCAATAAGGCATGGCTGGATGAGCTGGGGCTGGAGGTTCCCACGACGCTGGACGAGCTGCATGATGTTCTGCAGGCATTTGAAGAAAACGATATGGCGACGTATTATGGAAATGAACCCGGGAGCACGATCCCTATGAGCACAGGCTTTGATCAATGGTGCTGGGGCCAGAATGTCTTTTACGCGGGCTTCGGATTCACGAACTGGCCGAACGATGTGATCAATGACCTTGAACTGAATCCGGACGGGACGGTGGATTTCGTATGTGCGAAGGAAAATTACCGTGATGCCCTGACCTACTTCCATGACTGGTATGCTGAGGGATTGATGGACATTGAAATGTTCAGCCAGGATGACAAGCAGTTGATGGCAAAATGCCAGCAGGGCAAGGTGGGAGTGAGTACCTGGTGGTGGTTCGACCTGTGGGGAGAGCACAAGGATGATTACGTATACCTTCCGGTACTGGACGGCCCGGACGGAACCCACAATGTGACCCTGCGTTCCGCACCGCCATTAAGCTGCGGGAACTTAAGTATCACGAGCGCATGCAAGAGTCCGGTCAATCTTCTGAAGTTCTATGATCAGTGGTATGATCCGGAGAACGTGATGCAGTTGCAGTACGGTCCGATCGGGACTTATTTTACCGGACAGGATGAGGACGGCGTATGGAAGAGCATTACAGAGGAAGAGGCACAGGAAAAATTCGGAAAGAGTGTGGCTGAACTGAAGGGTGTGAATGAGGTCTATGGGCCGAAGCTGATCCTCAGCAACTATTATGGCTCTACCTTTGCACTGGAAGATGCTGCGGTCATCCGTCTGACGGATCTGTATGAGACCTGGATGCCTTATGTGGATGAGAAGGTCGCGTATCCTACAGACTGTGTTTTCACGGAAGATGAACTGGATGTCATTGACCGCTACCGCACGGATTTCGAGAATGCCGTATCGGAGCAGGAGGGCCTCTGGATCAAGGAAGGCGGCCCGAGCGACAGCGAATGGGAAAGCTACCTTACAAAGCTGAAGGAAAACTGTGGTATGGAAGAGCTCCTGGCAGTATATCAGGCAGGATATGAACGCTATGTAGAGGCGAGAAGTACAGAGCAATAATAAAAACTATAGGAGAATGTTTTATGACAAGTCAGACACTGCGTGAAGCGAGAAAATATGAGGAGGCTTCTGGAAAATCAATAAAAAATGAGGAAAGGCCGGCTTTCCATCTGTCGGCCCGGACAGGATGGATGAATGACCCGAATGGATTTTCCTATTATAATGGAAAGTATCATTTGTTTTACCAGTATTACCCGTATGAATCAAAATGGGGGCCAATGCACTGGGGACACGCGGTCAGTGAAGACCTTCTGCACTGGGAGTATCTCCCGGCGGCGCTGGCTCCGGATGAACTGTATGACAGGGACGGCTGCTTTTCCGGCAGCGCGATCACACTGCCGGACGGCAGGCATTTGCTCATGTATACGGGCGTGGCAAAGGAGCATCAGTCGGGCGACGTTTTGCGCGAGGTTCAGACGCAGTGTCTTGCTGTCGGTGATGGAGTGGATTATGAAAAATACGGCAGTAATCCCGTTCTTGATGAGCGGGATCTGCCAAAGGGCAGCAGCCGCTTTGATTTCAGAGACCCGAAAATGTGGCAGAAGCCGGATGGTACGTTTGCCTGCGTAGTTGGAAACCGTGATGCGGAGGACAGCGGCCAGATAGCTCTGTTTGTCAGCGAAGATGGATTCCACTGGAAATTTAAGAAAATACTGGTGGCGAATCACGGCCGTTTCGGAAAGATGTGGGAGTGCCCGGATTTTTTCAGCCTGGACGGGAAATGGGTGCTTCTTACGAGCACGCAGGATATGCCTGTCTCTTATACACATCTCCGAGCCCACGAGACGGAGCTACATC
>CAMTFT010000335.1 GCA_947071365.1 uncultured bacterium
GATGTAGCTCCGTCTCGTGGGCTCGGAGATGTGTATAAGAGACAGCCTCTACCCTATGAAACAGCAATATCCAGTATTCAAACTTTAATTGATAACCATTACTTTGAATAAAATAGTGGCGCTATCCTCCACCACAATAGAAGACAGCGCCACTCAAACATCTTCACATAATGCCGGAATGTACCCCTCGCCGCACCATTTCCAGCTCCTCCAGAAAAATACAATTCGGTATCTCATCCCTGCGTACCTTTTCGAAGCACTCCTCCAGGCCAAACCAGCGCACCTCTGACACTTCTTCCTTCAGAAGCACGAAATCCTCCGGCTCCAGATCAGCCCACAACACGTATACATTGCTTACCTGATTGTCATGAAACATCTTTCCGTGGAATACCTGATGAAATTCAAAAGTTCTCTGCCCGCAGTAAACCAGCTCTTCCGGCGACGCGTTATAGCCCAGCTCTTCCTTCAGCTCCCGAAGCGCCGAGGACAGAAAATCGACTCCCGCCGGAATGTGTCCGGCGCTGGATATATCATAGCAGCCCGGATACGAATCCTTCTCATCACTGCGTTTCTGCAGTAAAATCTGCACCATACCGTCTTTCTTCCGTACCAGCCAGACATGAGAGGTGCGGTGGCGGATGCCCTGCTCATGGGCCACCTTTCGCGATACCGTCTCTCCTGTAGGGATTCCATATTCATCCACAATATCCAGTAATTCTTCCATTTTCCCTCTTACACTCTGTCTTTCCAACAACCTTTTGCTATGCCATCTCACAGCAGGATCGTTTTCTTTCCCGAAGGCGGACCTATAGGGGACGTCCACCGCAGGGACAGAAAACGATCCTGCGTCCTGATTTCAAACATGTCCGGATTATCCTTTAAAAGGAATCCTCCAGTCTCTTTACCATCTCATCAATATCCTCTTTTTCTATCACAAGCGGCGGCACGAAACGGATCACGTCACTGCCCGCACTCATGAGGACGAGCCCGTTCTCCAGCGCCTTCTTCACGATAGCGCCCACGGGACGGCCTGTGACCACAAGTCCCTGCATAAAGCCTTTTCCACGTCTTTGCGTCAGGAAATCATATTTTTCCACCAGCTCATCCAGCTTCTGCTCCAGATATGGGGTCAGCTCCCGTACATGGCCAATAATATCCAGCTTTTCATACAAGTCAAACACCTTTGAGACAGCCGCACACGCCAGCGGATTGCCGCCGTACGTCGTACCGTGGTCTCCCGGCACAAGAGAGGCTTTGGCTGTTTTTTCATTTAAAACGAACGCTCCCACCGGAACACCGCAGCCAAGAGCCTTTGCCGTCGCCATGATATCCGGCTTCACGCCGTACTGCTGCCATGCAAAGTAGCTTCCTGTCCGGCCCATACCGCACTGAACCTCATCCATGATAAGAAGGATGTCCTTTTCGTCACAAAGCTGGCGCACACTGTTCAAAAACTCCGGCGTTGCCGGATAAATGCCGCCTTCCCCCTGCACTACTTCCAGCAGGATCGCGCACGTCCGGTCTGTCACCTGTGCTTTTACGCTCTCAAAATCATTGAAATCTGCGAATTTGATCCCGCCGATCAGCGGTTTGAACGCTTCCTGATAATGCGGATTTCCCGTTACGGACAAAGCGCCCATGCTTCTTCCGTGGAAGGAGTGGTTCATTGCGATGATTTCATGATCCGTGCTTCCGTCCTTCAGATACGCATACTTTCTCGCTGCCTTGATAGCTCCCTCGATAGCCTCGGTTCCGCTGTTCGTAAAGAATACCTTGTCCATTTCGCTGGCCTTTACCAGTTTTTCAGCGGCCTCCATCAGCGGGACATTGTAAAACAGGTTCGAAGTGTGAATCAACTTTTCCACCTGGTTTTTCAGCGCAGCCTCATACTCCTTATTGCCGTAGCCCAGAGCGAACACCGCAATGCCGGCGCCGAAATCAAGATATTTCTTTCCATCCACATCCTCCAGCCAGACGCCCTCGCCCTTTTCAAACACCACCGGAAAGCGGTTGTACGTGTGGAGTACCACCTGCTCCGTACGCTCCATATATTCCATACTGCTCATCTTACCTTTGCTCCTTCCATAGCACTGTATATTATTCTCCAATCCCAAACGGTATACTTCCACTTTTCCTGAGACAGCACAGTTCAGAAATATCTCACGCTCCCTGGTAATACCGTTCTTCCGTATCTCCGATGATCGCGGTTCCGATTCCCTTATTCGTAAAGAATTCCAGAAGCAGGCAATGCTCGATCCTTCCGTCCAGAATATGTACCCTGGAAACGCCTGCCTCGATCGCACTGATACAATTCTGGAGCTTCGGAAGCATTCCGCCGCCCACGTTGCCGCTCTTCAAAAATTCCTTCGCCTCCGGGATAGACAGCTCACTGATCAGTGAGGATTTATCCAGCGGATCCCGGTACACGCCCTCGATATCCGTCAAAAATGCCAGCTTTGATGCCTTTACCGCCGTAGCGATGGCACACGCCGCGTCATCCGCATTTACATTGTAGGAATTAAAGCTGCTGTCAAAGCCCACAGGGCAGATGACCGGAACGAAATCATTATCAAGAAGCGTATCCAGAAGCTCCGTATTGACCTTTTTTACCTCGCCCACAAAACCGATATCCTTGTCACCGGCAAGCTTCCTGTCCACCCGCAGGATCGTGCCGTCCTTTCCGCTGATGCCTACCGCTTTCAGGCCCACGTTTTCCATCAGTGAAACAAGGTCTTTGTTTATCTTATTCAGCACCATCTCAACGATCTCCATGGTCGGCTTATCCGTGACGCGCAGACCGTTAATAAAATTCGTTTCCAGACCGATCTTGTTGATCCACCGCGTAATATCCTTCCCGCCGCCGTGTACCACGATCGGCCGAAAGCCAATCAGCTTCAGAAGCGCCACATCCCGGATGACGCTCTCCTTCAGCTCCTGATCCACCATGGCGCTGCCGCCGTATTTTACTACAATTGTCTTTCCATGAAAACGCCGGATGTACGGCAACGCCTCGATCAGGACGTTTGCCTTTTCCACCCAAAGCTCCATCTTTGAATCCATATGTAATCCCTGCCTTTTTCTCTATTCTTAAAATTATCGCTGCCTGTTTATATACCGCTTCGTGGAATCTCACGCGCCAGCGGTTCCTGTAAGGAAAATTCACAGGATTCAGCTACAATTACGAACGGTAATCCGCATTGATCTTCACATAATCATACGTCAGGTCACAGCCCCACGCCGTCGCACTGGCCTCTCCCATTTTCACGTCCGCGATCGCCGTGACTTCCTTCTCTGAAAGGATCTTCGTCGCCTCTTCCTCACTGTAGCCTGTGGAAACTCCGTTCTCAATAATTTTCAGCTTTCCTGCCGCACTCTCGAAATACAGATC
>CAMTFT010000336.1 GCA_947071365.1 uncultured bacterium
GATGTAGCTCCGTCTCGTGGGCTCGGAGATGTGTATAAGAGACAGATACTGCATCCTGTAAATCCCTTCACTTCTCCTGTTCCGGAAACGTGGCGGTCACAATATTCATAAATATAGTCAAAATACACTTTCTCTCCAGTACGCTCATACAGATGTGAGATACCCATCAGGAGATATCCCTGGGGATAGCTCCAGGATTTGTAGGGATAATCCTCCGCGCTGGGATAACGCTTCATCAGATCCCGGGCCAATTCCACACTGCTGTCCATTCTGTTCATAATTTTTCACCTCCAGGCTTTTATTACCATCATCAAAACTTTCTCTTGTTTTATCAGCCCTTAACAGCACCAGCCACTACACCCTTCACTATAAATTTCTGCAAAAATAAATACAGGATGAACATGGGAATAATCGAAAGCAGACAGGCGGCCGAGGCCAGGTTCAGGTAAGAGATCTGCTGCCCGATAAAGGATTGCTGCGCCACCGGCAGAGTTCTTACCGCATCCTTCATCACCACTACCACGGCGATCTGATAATCATTCCAGATTCCCAGAGCTGAAAGCACTATTACAGTCATGTTCACCGGTTTCAACAGTGGAAATACGATTCTCCAGAAAGTAGAGAACACGCTGCATCCGTCGATTTTAGCCGCTTCCTCCAGCTCAACAGGCACTGTTTTTATAAACCCGCAGTATAAAAAGATATTAAAGCTCATCTGAAAACCTGCTGACACGATAATATAACCCAGCAGCGTATTCAGCAGTCCCAGATTCACCAGATTTTTATACAGGGGGAACATCACCGTCTGAAACGGAAGCATAATAGCTGCCAGAAAAATATACTGCCACGCACCGTAAAATCGATTCTTGTTCTGGCGGATAATCACGTATGCCGCCATGCTGCAGATCAGAACCAGGATCACAACTCCTGCCACCGTACTGACCAGAGAATTCTTAAACGCCTGAAAAAAATCCGATTTTTCTATGGCTTCCACAAAATTATCCAGATACAGCCGATCCGGCAAAGCCAGAGGGGATTTCAGCATGGTTGCCTCTCTCGGTTTAAATGCGTAGACGATCAAAATGTAGAAAGGCGCTGTAAACAGCCCCGTCACTGCCCACATAACCATCGTCAGTATCCTCTGATGGATTCGCTGCCGTTTACTCATAGTTGTACCTCCCTTCTGCGCAGCAGTTTCGTCACAATACTGGTGATGATCACCACCACAATCAGCATGACAATTGCCGCCATCTGACCGTAACCAGCCCTGTTATTCGTAAAGAAATGATTGTATACAAAAATTGCTATGGTTTCGCTGGCCTTTCCCGGACCGCCGTTGGTGGCAACCCTCGGATAATCGAAAATTTTCAGTCCATAACCCAGCCACAGTGTAACGCAGGTGGTAAAGGCCGGAGCCAGCATGGGGAATGTCACATTCCAGAATATCTGATACCCGTTGGCTCCGTCGATGCGGGCCGCCTCCTTCAGTTCCTCCGGCACCGACTGAATACCCGCATTGTAGATCACCATAGCCAGCCCCGTATCTCTCCAGATACACATCAGCGCAATGCCGGGTATAACCTTTGTGGTGCTTGTCAGCGGGCTGGCAAGTCCGAAGTTTACCGGGAACACATCTCCATAGATTCTGCCCCAGATAAAGGCGGTGATGACCAGGCTGGCAATGATGGGAAGAAACATAACGCTCCTCAAAAATTTTCTTCCCCAAACCTTGCTGTCCAGCCCCACGGTAATGGCCAGCGCCAGCACATTCACACCCACACAGGTGAGCACCGTATAATACAGCGTATTTTTTATTGCATTCATTGTCTGCTTATCCGCCGCCAGATACTTCAGGTTTTTCAGCCCGATGAAATTAGAGGTGGGTGAAAGCCCATTCCAGTCCGTGAAAGCAATGCCGATACCCTGGATAAATGGAACCACAACGACAAACAGAAAGAGAATCATTGCCGGGGCCAGAAAAGAAAACCAGGCAACACGGTTTCTCCATTTTCCTTTTTTCATTTTCTATCTCTCCTTTCCACCGCCTCCCAAATCGGCGGAATATATACTGAGCGGGAACCTTTTGGGCCCCCGCTCAGACAATTTATATAGCTATATTGCTGCTAATCAGCCCCCTGTAGCACGGATATTGTCAAATGACTGCTGCCACAGATCCACGATTTCCTCCGGTGACTGCCCGGAAATACGACCCTCAATATAAATCTTGATAAAGTCCTGATAATACTGTCCGGTCATGCCCGGATTCTTCTCAAAGAAGTATGCATGCTCGTCCATCACCTTGCTGAAGATATCCTGCAGCGGATCGGGATCATCTGCGCTCACTCCTGAGATAGCGCTGATACATCCTGAAGCATTGCTCCAGATCTTGCCGGCCTCCTCTGTCAAACAGAATTCCGCAAACAGCATTGCCTCTTCCATATGTTTGCTGCTCTCAGAAATCATGAATGCGTCATCTGCATTGCAGGGCATATAATTCTGAGTCACATCATCACTCCAGGGATAATATGTAAATCCAAATTCATCCGTATTTCCTGCCGCCTCCTGTGCGATACGAATATCGGAGATCGCCCAGGTTCCCTGCATCATCATAGCTGCATCGCCCCGGCCGAACTGTGCATACTGGTCAGAAGCCTGCTGGCTCATGGCCTTTTCGTCCACCAGCGCATAATCTCTTACCAGAGCCTGGCCATGATTAATGATGTCAATGAATTCCGGATAATCGGAAAAGCTCTTTTCCCCGCTGACAAGATCCGCGCAGAGCGTAGGATTCTGAACCATCAGTCCTGCCCAGGTCTGTCCCTCCACAATAATATTCTCTGTCCAGGACTCCGCGTAACCGGAAGCCAGAGGTGTCATTCCCGCATCCTTGATCTTCTGCAGTGCTCCCAGCACACCGGAGATCGTCTCCAGCTCGCTCTCTTCCACACCGGCCTCAGCCAACATGTTCTTATTGTAATAAAATCCGTAGCCGCCGCGATCCAACGGAATACCGTAGATATTACCGTTCATGGAAATAGATTCGATACACGCCTTATCTATGGTATCCGGGAACATTTCCGGATCCAGAGCTTTGATCAATCCGGCCTCGATCACCTCCGGCACCTCAAAGGGGCGATAGTTGATCAGATCCGGGGCATTGTCCGCTGCCACACGCTGTTTGTACTGATTCACAAAATCATCTCTGGACAGGAACTCCACTTCCACTTTGATGTTGGGGTATTTCTCCGTAAATGCCTCTGACAGGGCGATCAAACCGTCCTTTTTCCCCTGCTCTCCCATGTGATGCAGGAATGTCAGCGTTACCTCTTCCTCCTGTCTCTTATACACATCTGACGCTGCCGACGACTTAATAGGTGTA
>CAMTFT010000337.1 GCA_947071365.1 uncultured bacterium
TCAGATGTGTATAAGAGACAGGTATAATATGATTGTGAAACTAAGAGTGTCCATATTTTAACAAAGTACCACAACCCCTGCATTCGCAGGCAATATTGAAGAAGAGAGGTTAGATGTAAGATGGCAGAAATCAATTTAAGTAAGTATGGCATTACTGGAACTACAGAAATCGTGTACAATCCTTCTTATGAAATGTTATTCGAAGAAGAGCTGAAACCTGAACTGGAAGGCTACGAAAAAGGACAGGTAAGTGAGCTTGGTGCAGTGAACGTAATGACAGGTGTTTATACAGGCCGTTCACCGAAAGACAAGTTCATCGTTATGGATGAGAACTCAAAAGATACTGTATGGTGGACTTCTGACGAATATAAGAACGACAACCATCCGGCTTCTGAAGAGACATGGGCTGCTGTAAAGGATATCGCACTGAAAGAGCTTTCAAACAAGAGACTTTTCATTGTAGATGCATTCTGCGGCGCAAACCATGACACTCGTATGGCTATCCGTTTCATCATGGAAGTAGCTTGGCAGGCACATTTCATCAAGAACATGTTCATCACTCCGTCAGCAGAGGAGCTTGAGACTTTTGAGCCGGATTTCGTTGTTTACAACGCTTCCAAGGCTAAAGTTGAGAACTACAAAGAGCTGGGCCTGAATTCTGAGACAGCAGTCGTATTCAACATCTCCAGCCGCGAGCAGGTTATCATCAATACATGGTACGGCGGAGAAATGAAGAAGGGTATCTTCTCCATGATGAACTACTATCTGCCGCTGAAGGGCATCGCTGCTATGCACTGCTCCGCAAACACAGATATGAACGGCGAGAACACAGCAATCTTCTTCGGTCTTTCCGGAACAGGTAAGACTACTCTGTCTACAGACCCGAAGCGTCTCCTCATCGGTGATGACGAGCACGGCTGGGACGACAACGGCGTATTCAACTTCGAGGGCGGATGCTACGCTAAGGTTATCAACCTTGACAAGGAATCTGAGCCGGATATCTACAATGCGATCAAGCGCAACGCTCTTCTTGAGAACGTAACTCTTGATGCAGAAGGCAAGATCGATTTCGCTGACAAGAGCGTAACAGAGAACACACGTGTATCTTACCCGATCGACCATATTCAGAACATCGTTCGTCCGGTATCCGCAGCACCGGCAGCTAAGAATGTTATCTTCCTGTCCGCAGATGCTTTCGGCGTACTTCCGCCAGTATCTATCCTGACTCCGGAGCAGACACAGTACTACTTCCTGTCAGGCTTCACAGCTAAGCTGGCTGGTACAGAGCGTGGTATCACAGAGCCGACACCGACCTTCTCCGCTTGCTTCGGACAGGCTTTCCTGGAGCTGCATCCGACAAAATACGGCGAAGAGCTCGTTAAGAAGATGGAAGCAAACGGCGCTAAGGCATACCTGGTAAATACAGGATGGAACGGCACAGGCAAGCGTATCACCATCAAGGATACACGTGGTATCATCGACGCTATCCTGAACGGCGACATCAACAACGCACCGACAAAGAAGATCCCGTACTTCAACTTCGAGGTTCCGACGGAGCTTCCGGGCGTAGATACAGGTATTCTTGACCCGCGCGACACATATGCAGATGCTTCTGAGTGGGAAGCTAAGGCAAAAGATCTGGCTGCAAGATTCGTTAAGAACTTTGCAAAATACGAAGGTAATGAGGCTGGTAAGGCTCTCGTTGCTGCAGGTCCGCAGTTATAATTTAAATGAACCAGAACGTGCGCCCGGCGGGCGCACATAAAAAGGGCTGTTTTTTCACAGCCCTTTTAATTTACGCGAAACAAACTGATTTTATTTACTTATTTACACACGGCAAACTGATTTACCCCGGCAGATGCTCCAAAATAGCCTTCAAATCCGTACAGGAACCAAGCAGCGTACGAATCTTCTGCGATGCATCATCCCAGTATTTCTGGGATCTCTGCTCCGCTTCCTCAAGCATCTGATCGTACTTGCTCTTTGCCTCCAGTTCCATTACCGCGCATTTCGCCTGCACATCCTGCTCCATTTTCGCGCACCTGGTCTGTACTTCTTCTTCCTTTTCCGTACATCTGGTCTGCACTTCCTGCTCCAGTTCCCTGCATCTCGTCTGCACTTCCTCTTCCAGCCTTGTGCATTCGGTCTGAGTCTCCTCCTGCATTTTCTCACATCTGGCCTGCGTCTCCTGCTCCAGTCTCGCGCATTCATCCTGCGCTTCCTGCCGCATTTTCGCACATTCCTGCTCTATCGTCTGGCTTTCCTGCTCCCGCTTTTCGCACAGTTCCCTGACATTCTCCAAATACTGGTCACACGCTGCCTGTGCTGCCTCAAATACGCCGTTGACCCTCAGAGACGCTTCTGCGATAGAACCCGCTTCCTCCAGCGCCAGCCTCCGGTCTTCCTGCATCTTATTCAGTTTCTGAAGCTGCTCCTGCAGATTGTCCACCTGCTCTTTAAGCGCTACGTTTTCTTTGTTTACTTCCAACAGCAACTCCAGTAAGTCAGTACGTTTCAGTTTTTTCAGCTCCTGGTCTGTCATTGCTTTCCTCCCCATTGTTCACACAATTCTGATGTATTTCTAATCATCATACCTCAAAATTGTCACAAAAAAGTCACAATCACAAATTTTTCTCCCGTTTAAGATGACATCTTTCCCAGCTTTTCATTCAGCTTCGAATAGATGTGCTCCCGAAACCAGGGCTCAGAGGATGATTCCACCGCCTCCGCAAGGCCAAACCACGCTACTGCGCTGTTCTCATCCGGCTTCATCCGCAGGCATTCCTCCTCCGATGCTTCCAGAAGATACGTGATATTTAAATGCAAATGAGAGGATACGTACTTTCCCCGTTTTACATGCCCGTCTACGGTCAGCACCTCCAGAGAATAGATTTCCTCCGACACGGGCTTTACCTCATGGATGCCGATTTCCTCCGTGACCTCCCGCAGCGCAACCGAAAGCAGATCCTCCTCTCCGTCCGCATGGCCGCCCAGCCAGGACCAGGAATCATAAATATTGTGGTATGCCATCAGAACCTTCGTCCGCTCCCAGTTCACGACCCAGGATGACGCTGTCATATGCGCCACCGTATTCTCTCGCGTAAAAATGTCCTTCTGGCTTTTCAGGCACTGCAGGATCAGCTCTTTGTCCCGCTCCTCCTGCTCATTAAAAGGCTTATAGTTTTCTATCTGGTGCAATAATTTCACCCAAATCACGCTCCTGCTCGATTAAGATACGCTTATCATATCATAACTTTGCGGAGGGTTCTACTGGATTTTATGAGGGATCATCTTCAAATTCATCCCATACTGCCTCCAGCTGTCTCTTATACACATCTCCGAGCCCACGAGACGGAGCTACATCTC
>CAMTFT010000338.1 GCA_947071365.1 uncultured bacterium
CACCTATTAAGTCGTCGGCAGCGTCAGATGTGTATAAGAGACAGGTATACTGCCGTTGTAATTGTATTGTATCCCAAAAAGAAATGTCCCATCTGTCCCCAGGCAGAGAACAGAGCAGCAGAAAATCCCCGGTACATCAACTAAACGCCGGGCAGAGTACCATACCAAAGCGGACGGTAACTCAGGCATTTTCTTCTTTCTCCGACAATCTGCCGCACCTTGACGCGACGCAGGGCACTTCTTCAGAAGGGAATAATAACAAGGAGGAAAAGTAAATATGAAAACAAACACAAGAGTCAACACATCGCAACTCGTCATCCTCGGCCTCATGACCGCAATTCTGCTGCTTATGGCGTACACTCCACTGGGCTACCTGAATATCGGCCCGCTTGCCATCACGTTCAATGTAATACCCGTAGCTGTGGCTGCCATTACCCTCGGGCCTGTGGGAGGCGCGATCACCGGAGCTGTCTTCGGAATGACCAGCTTTCTTCAGTGTATCGGTGTCGGCGGAACAAGTGCCATGGGCGCTATTCTGTTTGATATCAACCCGGTTCTTGCATTTATCCAGCGGCTCGTCCCGCGGGTTCTGGACGGACTTCTGCTCGGGTACATTTTCCGCGGCATGAAAAAGGTTTCCAATACATCCATCGCCTGCCTCGTTACGGGCTTCTGCTCCGCATTTTTGAACACAGCATTCTTCATGACCGCCCTCGTTCTTCTGTTCGGCAATACAGAATATATGCAGGGCCTGATGGGCGGAAAAAATGTTATCGCTTTCATCTGTGGATTTGTCGGTATCAACGCCGTATGTGAGATGGTTTCATCAACCATCATTACCGGCGCTGTCGGAATGGCATTGTACAAGGCACGCCTGATTCCATCCGTAGGACATGCAAAGGCTGCAGCATAATATATAATTTAAAAACATCCCCGGCCACGGTAATACCAGTCAGCCAGAGGTGACAAAAGATCAAAACATCTCAGAGAAGAAGCTATAGATGCATCCACTCTGAGATGTTTTTTTATGCTATTTTGTGTTATGCAAATTACCGCTTTACACTTTTTCCACGTCCCGCCACCCGCAGAAACACGCTCTGCGGTATCTCAAATACAAACACGATTCCCAACACAATGGCAAAAGCGATCTTGACCGCCATATATCCGTGTTCCACTGCCTGATTCAACTGATCCGTTACCAGATAGTACGCTGTCCAGTAAACGTGCGCGCCTGGCACCAGCGGAAAAATTCCCGATATCAAAAATACAGTGACAGGACATCGTTTCCATACCGCCGCTATTCTGGACAGGAGTACCACCGCCATGGTAGCCGCCAGAGAAGCTTCCACTATTCCTCCGTTTCCTGACATCATGCTGTAAACCGCCCAGCCCACACCTCCGATCACGCCGCAGTACGGGTAATACTGCCGCGGCGCACCGAACAGTACGGAAAAAGCTACGGTGCCTGCCATCGCCGCCAAAATCTGCATGATCAAAACAATGCACCTCCCATCAGCCGCTCCAGGATCGACATGCCGAAGCCGACTCCAATGGCAATACATAGAAATACCAGCATTGCATCCAGCATCCGAACCGAACCGGAAATATAATCTCCATCCGCCATTTCCCGGATAGAGTTCGTAAAAGGTACTCCCGGTATCAGCGGCATGATAGAACCGATCACCATATAATTGGGATGGACACCGAGCCCCGCCCTGTACATCAGTCCGCACAGCACCGTTACCAACGCCCCTCCTCCGATATTCCCTACGATCTTCGAGAGATGTTTTGAACTGAAAAAAAGCACATACAGATACAACACAAATCCGGCCAGAAATGCTGCGAAGGCATCCTCCGGACCGCCGCCGAACAGAAAACAGAACGCGGCGCTTCCGACTCCCGAAGCCAGAACAAGCGTCCTCTGGCGCTTTCCCGGCGCATTTTTTATCTGCTCCAGCACCTTCAGCGCCTCCTCCACCGTATACCTGCCTTCCTCGATCTCCCGGGAAAGCTGGTTGATCGCCGTCACCTTATCCAGGTGCGTTCCGCTCACCGGAATATGCTGCACCTTTGCGAAAAATTTCTCCCGGTCATCCCCCGCCGTGATAAAGATCCCGTTGCTCAGCACAAATTCATTGCCGGATTCCACACCGTAATGATGGCAGATCCGATCCATCGTATCCTCCACCCGAAAGATTTCAGCGCCGTTTTCCAGCAAAAGATGACCGGCCTGCAACGCCAGCTCCATGACCAACTTGTCATTGATGGTATCCACCTTCTATTCCTGCCTTTCACATGCAATAGAATGCGCTTTGCATATTCCTGCGCGCGAGCGGTGCTACTTATAGCAAGCTTCCTTTCCACGAGCGGTACTGCTTATAGCAAGCTTCCTTCCCACGAGCGGTACTGCTTACAGCAAACTTCCTTTTCGCGAGCTGCGCATTCTGTCGCAAACTTTCATTTTCATATCCCGGTACTGATTTTATCATTCCGCCCCGGCGCTGTAAATACAAATGTTTTTCTTCTCAAACGGCAGCACTCATGGTATACTTTACAGCAAACGTTTATATTAATTTTACAATTCGGAGGAACTATTCATGGTCTTGGCAATTGATATCGGAAATTCCAACATCGTTCTCGGCTGTTTTGAGGATGAAAAGATTCTCTTCATAGAAAGGCTTTCCACCAATCACAACAATACGGCACTGGAATACACCATTATGATCAAAAACATCATTGAACTCAATCATTTAAGCAATCATTCGTTCCAGGGCGGCATTATCTCGTCCGTTGTCCCCTCTGTTACCCATACGGTAAAGGAGGCTGTGAAGCGCCTGACCGGCAAGCCCGTTATGGTAGTCAGCCCCGGCATCAAAAACGGCCTGAAGATCAAGCTGGACAACCCGGCCCAGCTCGGCAGCGACCGGGTAGCCGACGCGGTAGCCGCTGTTCATGATTACCCGTGTCCGCTGATCATCATTGACATGGGTACGGCCACTACGATTTCCGTCGTAGACCGGGACAAAAACTTTCTCGGCGGCATGATCATCCCGGGACTTCGGGTATCTCTGGACTCCCTCACAATGCGCACCTCGCAGCTTCCGAAGATCAGCCTGGAACCGCCGAAAAAAGTCATCGGCTCCAATACTGTCGACTGTATGAAGAGCGGTATCATCTACAGCACGGCGGCAAGTATCGACGGCGTAATAGAGCGTATAGAGAATGAACTGAGTGAAAAATGTACGATCATTTCCACGGGAGGACTCTCCCGGGCTATCATCCCCTTCTGTAAGCGGGAGATCATCATCTGTCTCTTATACACATCTGACGCTGCCGACGACTTAATAGGTGTA
>CAMTFT010000339.1 GCA_947071365.1 uncultured bacterium
GTAGCTCCGTCTCGTGGGCTCGGAGATGTGTATAAGAGACAGGAATTATCTAAGATATTCGGAGACCCCACGAGAGTTCGGATTCTTCATACTCTTTTTGATAAAGAACTGTGCGTACAGGATATTGCAGACTGCCTGGAAATGTCGCAGAGCGCCATTTCTCATCAGCTCCGTATCCTGAAGCAGTCTGCCCTCGTGAAATTCCGCCGGGAAGGGAAAACCATCTATTATTCCCTTGCAGACGACCATGTAGCGACTATTCTGAAACAGGGGCTTGAGCACGTGTGCGAGTAAGCCCCTGTGTTTCATCTGTCTTTTTTACCGTATCAGAACCATCTTCCTACTCCAGGGTCACAGATTCCCTGTTCTGGATCACAGCAGCTTCTCCAGCTTATGCGTCATAGATTCAATGCAGCCATCCTCATACGGCACATCCAGCCCTGCCTCATGCAGCATCTCTCCGTAGAACTTACTTGCTGAAAGGTTGCACAGCTTCAGATAGCTCTCCCATGCCTCCTGATAATTTTCCTCCATCTTTACCTTATACATAAATGCGCACGTCTGCGCCAACACGTAATCAATATAATAGAAGGGATAATTATAAATATGCTGCTGCTTCTGCCAGAAGCCGCCGTTTTCCAGATATTCATTTCCGGTAAAATCAAGATGCGGCCTGTACTCCTTCTCAAGCCGTATCCAGCTCTCCCGGCGCTCCTTCGGCGTCATCTCAGGATGCTCGTATACAATGTGCTGGAACTCGTCCACCATACAGCCGTAGGGAATAAAGATCGCAGCGTCCTCCAGATGCATCATCCGGTACGCGTCCGCCTTCTCTCCAAGGAACAGCTCCATATATTTTTCCGCGAAAAATTCCATCGACATGGAGTGGATCTCCGCTGTCTCCATCGTAATATCCGCATGCTCCTGAATTGGGTCTTTCCCCGCAAGGTAGCCCTGGAAGGCGTGGCCGCACTCATGCGTGATCACATCCAGATCGCCGCTCGTCCCGTTGAAGTTGGCAAACACAAAGGGAGCATGGTAATCCGGAAGGTACGTCATATAGCCGCCGGCACGCTTCGTCTTTCTGCCAAGCACATCGAACAGCTCGTTTTCCATCATAAAATCAAAAAATTCCGCAGTTTCCGGTGACATCTCCCGGTACATCTTCTGCCCCGTCCGCAGTATTTCTTCCGGGGTCAGCGCAGAAGACGGATTACCCTCCGGGAAAAATACGCCCTCATCAATATAGGAGAGCTTTTCCAGTCCGAGACGCTTTCTGCGCCGTTCGTGAATGCTCTCTGCAAACGGCACAAAATATTTTTTGATCTGGCTGCGGAACTTCTCGATCTCTTCCTTGCCGTAGGAATTCCGGTTCATCCGGTAATATCCAAGCTCCACGTAGTTCTCATATCCAAGCTGCTGCGCCTGTTTTGTCCTGTTCTTCACCAGCTCGTCATATATCTCATCGAGCTGCTCTGCGACACTTTCAAAAAATGATGTATATTTCTCCCAGGCCCGCTGCCGCACAGCGCGATCCTTATCCGTCAGGTACGGACGCATAAGCGACAGATTCAGCGTTTCGCCCTCCCAGTCGATCTCGGCCGTCGCGATCAGCTTGTTGTACCGTGAGATCAGCGCGTTTTCCTCCTGCATCAGCGGGATCAGATCCTCCCGGAACGCTTTCTGGGCGATCTCCATATTACGAAATGCCACCGGCCCGATCTTCTCCACCAGATAGCTGCGGTACGGTGAATCGTACAGCGCCTTTTCATATTCCTGGGTAAGATTCTGGATCTCCGGCCTGATCTGGTCGATGTATTCCTTTTCCTTTTCATAGAACTCATCCGTCATATCCACATCATGCCGTATCGTCGCCAGTGTGATCTGTGTCGTAATGCGATTTGAGAACTCATAATATTTTTTGTGGATCTCAAACTGCTCCTCGCCGCTCTTTGCCTGCTTCAGAGCCTCGATCAGTGCTTTTCCTTCCTTTTTGACCTCCTCCAGCGCAACGCGTTGGTAGGGCATATCCTGAAATTTCATCCTTGTTTCCTCCTTATATATCCCATTTCTATTCCTTATCCGCCTCGTAGAAAATTCCCCAGCCCTTTCTCGTCTCTTCGATCAGCGCCGTGATCTTTCTCGACTCCTCATGGGTGAAATGAGCACACTCCTTCTCCCCTGCTGCCAGGCACCTCTGTACTTCCTGAATCTCATACTGGAAGCCTGTGGCCGGATATCTATCCTCGAATTCCTCCTTCGTTCCATCGTTCAGAAGCAGAGCTGCCGTGGTGGGATGCCAGAACTCCGGCCCTATCTGGATGCGGCCTTTCTCTCCCACGATCTCCGTTACCGGTGTGCTGATCTGATTGAAAGCGCCGCTAAGGAATGCTGCCTCACCATTTTCATACGTGAGCATCAGATGACAGCTTTCATCCACCTCGCCGTTAAACTGCATCGTGGAAGACACCTCCTTCGGCCCCTGCGGGAATACGAGGTAAGCCATCGCCAGCGCATAGATTCCCACATCGCGAAGGGAGCCTCCTGCGTGCCGGATGCCGCCCTTCCAGGGCTGCCACTCTTCCATGGCAGGCTTGATGTCAAAGGCTGAATGTACCGCCAGAGGATGTCCAATCCGGCCCTCCTCGATCCACTTCCGCACAGTTTTCACCGCCGGAAAGCACCTTGTCCACATGCCCTCCATCAGGAACAGATCCTTTTCCTTCGCTTTTGCAAGTACGGTCTCAAGCTGTTTTACATTGTCCACCATCGGTTTCTCGCTGAGCACCGGAACGCCGTGCTCCAATGCCGCCATAATATACCGGTAATGGCAGTCATTCGGGATGCCGATATAAACGATATCGATATCCTCCTTCTCCAGCATTTCCTCAAAATCCGTATAGATCGCAGCCCCGCCATACTTCCCGGCAAACTTTTCTGCATTCTCCTTCGTTCTCGAGACGACAGCCTGCAAAGCTGCGTCCTTAGCCACCTGCATTCCCGTAGCAAACTGATTGGCGATGTAGCCTGTGCCGACGATCGCCCATTTTGTAATACTCATCCTGTAGCCTCCTTTGTATATGAATCTACCGTTTCGGTGATTTGGCCATTTATTTTTCGATGATTTGGCTATTTGTTTTTCGGTGATTTGGCCGTCAGGCATACTCTGCTCAAAATGACAGCAGCTTTGGCACCTCTTCCGGCCTCACCTGACGGTACACCTTCCCATCGATCATCAAATTCGGCGATGTACGGCACTGTTTCAGACAGTTCTGCGTTTTCAGGAGAACCTTCCCATCCTGTCTCTTATACACATCTGACGCTGCCGACGACTTAATAGGTGTA
>CAMTFT010000340.1 GCA_947071365.1 uncultured bacterium
ACCTATTAAGTCGTCGGCAGCGTCAGATGTGTATAAGAGACAGGAACAATGGTAGATGGGCACTCCATGAACGCTACATTAGATGACGGAGACAATCTTATCGTGGAAAAGCTGTCTTACCGTTTCAGTGATCCGCAACGTTTTGATATTATTGTATTCCCTCCGCAGGGTGCCCCGAAGGAGCATTACATCAAGAGAATTATAGGTCTGCCGGGAGAAACGGTGCAGATCGATGCGGAGGGGAATATTTATATCAACGGTGAGATCCTTGAGGAAAATTATGGGCTTGAGACGATTCAGAACCCGGGAAGGGTAAGTGAGCCGATCACGCTGGGGGATGATGAGTATTTCGTGATGGGTGACAACAGGAACAACAGCGTAGACAGCCGTTCCGAAAAAGTAGGTAACGTAAAGCGCAGTACCATAACAGGACGTGCATGGCTGCGGATCTGGCCGTTGTCAGATTTTGGATTTTTAAAACATCAGTAAATCGGTGGTGAGAGAGATTGCGTCAGAAAAAAGTAAAAAAGAAGAGCATATGGAAAGAGCTTATCAGTTGGATCATTTATCTGGCGGTCCTTTTTGGCGCAGTCTATCTCATTGTACAGTACGTCGGTGAACGCACAACGGTCAGCGGGGAATCCATGTATCCCTCCCTGAGCGACGGAGACAGCCTGATCGTTGATAAGATCTCCTACCGTTTTGTAGATCCGGACAGATACGATGTGGTGGTCTTCCCGTTTCAGTATCAGGAGGGCACTTTCTACATTAAGCGCGTCATTGGTCTGCCAGGGGAAACGGTGCAGATCATGGGGGGAAAGGTCTATATTAACGGAAAAGAGTTAAATGATCCGTATGGATACGAGGCGATCCGAAATCCCGGACTGGCATCAAATCCGATCACCTTGCGGCAGGACGAATATTTTGTTCTGGGAGACAACAGGAATAACAGTGCGGACAGCAGGGAACCGAGCGTTGGAACGATTTCCAGAGAGGATATTATCGGAAGAGCCATCTTCCGCATCTGGCCGTTTGACAGTATCGGACTTGTCGCGTCATAAGAGGAAACGATGAGAGCAAATGAGGCAAATATGAAAAGTATTGCAGAGATAAAGAAGGAATTTTTGCAGGCCGACGATGAGGCGCTCCTTCGTCTGTTTGAAGCGTATGCAGACGATGAGAGGGCCGGAGTTGTCGGCCTGATTGCAAAGTACAGAAGAAAGATGGAAAAGCTGGAGGCGGAATACAGGCGGCTCGACGGTATGTGGGAATATGAACGCAAATATCAGTCATACGGCCTTATCTGTGGCATTGATGAGGCGGGAAGAGGCCCTCTGGCGGGCCCGGTGGTGGCCGGAGCTGTGATATTGCCGGAAAACTGCCGGATCCTGTATCTGAATGATTCAAAGAAGCTGACAGAAAAGCGCAGAGAAGAGCTGTACGATGAGATAACGGAAAAGGCGGTTGCCTGGGGCGTCGGCATGGCCTCCCCGGCCCGTATTGACGAAATCAATATTCTTCAGGCAACGTATGAGGCGATGCGGGAGGCAGTCGGAAAGCTGCAGATGGCACCGCAGATACTGCTGAATGATGCTGTCAAAATCCCGCAGATCAGTATTCCCCAGGTTCCGATCATCAAGGGTGATGCGAAAAGCCTTTCCATCGCGGCGGCCAGCGTGCTTGCAAAGGTGACAAGGGACAGGCTGATGCGGGAATATGATAAGGTGATGCCGGAGTATGGCTTTGCGTCCCATAAGGGATATGGTTCTGCATCGCATATCGCGGCGCTGAAGGAATACGGGCCTTCCCCGATACACAGAAGGAGCTTTATCGGGAATTTTATATAGTGCAGGGCCGCGATGCACTGTTATGATACAGACAGTGAGATATGCAGGCCTACGATTACTGTTATGATGTAGAAAGTGAGATTTGCAAGCCTGCGATGTACTGCTATGATACAGAGAGTGGGATATGCAAGGGAGAGAGCGGTAGCTGTATTTGAATAAACGTGCAGTTGGAACGGAATATGAGAACAGGGCGAGGGAATATCTTCAGGAACGGGGATACAGGATCGTGTCGTCAAATTACAGGTGTAAAGCAGGAGAGATCGACCTTGTGGCAGTTCAGGGCGGATACCTTGTGTTTATCGAGGTCAAGTATCGCCGGGACGGACACAGCGGGAGCGGTCTGGAGGCTGTGGATCACAGGAAGCAGCAGCGGATCCTTCGCAGCGCCAGGTGGTACATGATGGAAAAAAGGATCAGCCCGGATACCTCCTGCAGATTTGATGTCATATCATTTCAGGGAGATGAAGTGACTTTGATCCGGGACGCGTTTCAGTATGGATAGAAGAGTATAAGAGGTAAAAGGAAGATAAAATGGAAGAAAAAAGAATAGAGCTCGTACGTAAGGGCACGGAAAATGCGATGCAGGAAAACTGGAAAAACGGCGTTCTGTATTTTACGTTCCCGGGACTTTCCGCGCAGGAAGGCTTTTGTCATGGATTTTCCAGCCGTATCGGCGGTGTCAGTGAAGGGGAATTCTCGCAGATGAATCTCAGCTTTACCCGGGGCGATGACGCAGACCGGGTGAAGGAGAATTACAGGCGGATCGCAGAAGCAATCGGATTCGATGATAATAAAATCGTCTGCTCAGACCAGACCCATACAAACCACGTTCGGGAGGTCACTACCTCAGACTGCGGCAAGGGCTATCTCAGAAAAAAGGATTATACGGACGTGGACGGCCTGATTACGAACGTTCCAAACGTCATTCTCGCGACCTTCTATGCCGATTGCGTGCCGCTGTATTTTGTAGACCCGGTACACAGAGCAGTGGGGCTGTCTCATTCCGGATGGCGAGGGACGGTCAGCGATATCGCAGGTGTTACGGTGGAAGCGATGAGTCAGCGGTATGGAACGGCCCCGGCGGATATCCGCGCGGCCATAGGCCCCTCCATCTGTCAGGACTGCTATGAAGTCAGTGAAGATGTGATCGATCAGTTTAAAGAACGGTATGAATCAGAGTTGTGGCAGACGCTTTTCTACCGTAAAGAAAATGGCAAATACCAGTTGAACCTGTGGGAAGCCTGCCGCCAGAACATGCTCCAGGCAGGAATCCTGCCATCTCACATAGAGGTGACGGATCTTTGTACGTGCTGCAATCCGCAGATCCTGTTTTCTCACCGGGCGTCCCATGGAAAACGCGGAAATCTGGCCGCCTTTCTTGGAATCAGGGACGAGACAAACAGCCGGAGCAGGTAAATCGGACGATGAAATGATAAAACAGACACTGAAAATATAAATCATATGATGAAATGATAAGACAGGCAC
>CAMTFT010000341.1 GCA_947071365.1 uncultured bacterium
CCTATTAAGTCGTCGGCAGCGTCAGATGTGTATAAGAGACAGCTCTTTACATTTTGTCGATTCTTGTGTTATGCTATATTCTGATATAATATCGTGCTGAATAAGCTCAATCAGTTTAAGGGAGGACACGGGAAACAAAGGGGTTTCCCGGAGAAAAAAATGGGAATTACCAGTATTATTTCTTTGTTGGGAGGCTTGGGACTCTTCCTGTTTGGTATGAAGTACATGGGAGAAGGGCTTGAGCTGGCAGCAGGACCAAAGATGAAAGACCTGCTGGAGAAACTGACACGCAATCGTGTCATGGGCTTTCTGTTGGGAGCCCTGGTTACTGTAGTTATTCAGTCATCATCCGCGACAACGGTCATGGTCATGGGCTTTATCAATGCTGAGATCATGGATCTGGCACAGGCAACGGGGGTAATTTTCGGAGCCAATATCGGTACGACGATTACGAGTGTGCTGATCGCGCTGGACGTATCCGGGATCGCTCCGGTCTGTATCTGTCTCGGCGCTCTCATGCTGCTGTATGCGAAGCGGAAGCGCAACCGGTACGTGGGACAGGTCATTCTTGGATTCGGTCTGCTGTTCCAGGGGCTTCATACGATGAGCGGTGCCATGTCTCCGCTGAAGGATTTTGCCCCGTTCCAGGATTTTATCATGAATGCGAAGAATCCGCTTCTTGGATTTGTAGTCGGCGTGATCCTGTGTGCGGTCATCCAGAGCTCTTCGGCGGCAGTTGGTGTGCTTCAGGCTCTGGCAATGCAGGGACTGATGCCGCTGTATTTCGCGTCATTTATCATCTGCGGTATTAACGTGGGTTCCTCCACGCCGCCGCTTCTGTCTGCGCTGAATGCAAAGAACAATGCAAAGCGTGCTGCGATCATTTATCTGATATTCAATATAGTCGGTGCGCTTCTGTTTATTCCGATATCCATGTTTACGCCGCTGACAACGCTGATAGAGACGTATATTCCAAGCGCGGTATTCCAGATCTCCATATACCACATCCTGTTTAAGGTCGTGACTGGTGTAATACTGTTGCCTCTGGTAAATCTCGTAGTAAAGTGGACGTACATGATCGTTCCGAAGCAGGCTCACGAGAGTGCATTCCGTCTCGAGTATATTGACCCGAATATGATGGTGGGTTCCCCGGCGGTTATTGCGCTTCAGGTCGGCAAGGAAGTAGAGCGAATGGCAAATTTCGTAAAAGAGAATCTGTCAAGGGCCTCCGAGGGCCTTCTCGCCCACGATATGTCTGAGGCGACCCATATCCGGGAGGGCGAGCAGATTATCGACTATCTGGCTTCTGAGATTACGGCGTATCTGACGAAGATTAATTCCCTGGAGCTGCCGGCCAGCGTATCACAGTATATGGGCTGTGCATTCCATGTGATCAACGATCTGGAGCAGATAGGCGACCACGCAGTGAAGATCATGGAGCAGAATGAGAAGTGTGTGGAGGGCGGCCTTGTCTATTCGGAGGCTGCAAAGGAAGAGCTTCACGAGATCTACCAGATGGATATAGATCTTCTGGAGGGGACGATGCGCCTCTTCCGCGAGCGGAGCATTACGCCGGAGGGCTGGCTGCAGCTTCGTAAAAAGGAGCGGAAGATCATCAAGAGGGCTTCCAAGGCTCAGACAAATCATATGGAGCGTCTGAAAAACAAGGAATGTACTTTTGCTCAGGGCCTTACCTTTGTTGAGGCGCTGAACAGCTATCTGCGCATCGTCAACCACACGGTCAATATAGAGGAAGCCTGCGGCAGTGATGTGCTGGTGGGCCTTGTCAAGCCGGAACAGGATTAATGACAGCTTGCGAAAGAAATTGTTTCAGGAGGAATACGGCAATGGAAGAGATAAAGGAGAATGAAGAGAGCGGGTACAGTATCCTGCGTGCCCTGGCAGCAGCGTTTCTGATGAGCGTTGCCATATTGTTTACGGTATGCATGACCGCAGGCGCGCAGGAGCAGGACTCTGACGATATGAATATTTTGCTGGTGGGTACGGACCACCGGGATGAAAGCTGGAACGGTAATTCCGATACGATGATCCTCGTGACAGTCCGAAACGATTGCGGGAGTATCATCATGACATCCTTCATGAGGGATCTGTACGCGGACATTCCGGGCTGCGGTGTACATAAGCTGAATTACGCCTTCGCGGCAGGCGGAGCGGAAAAGCTGATGGAGACGCTGGAAAACAATTATGACCTGTCCATTGACCACTATGCGGTGGTGGACTTTGAATCCATGGCTGAAATCGTGGATATTGTCGGCGGCGTTGATATGACGATCAGCGATGGGGAATGCAAATGGCTGAACGGTTATCTGAACAGCATGGAGGCATGGGAGGATTACCTGCCCGGCGGCGGTTCCTATACGCTGAATGGCAACCAGGCGGTGGCCTATGCGAGGATCCGCTTCGTTGGCAACAACGATTACCAGCGGACGCAGCGCCAGAGGGATATCCTGAAGCAGATTTTTAAGAAGGTGCAGGGACTTGACGCAGATCAGCTCGCATCTCTGGCGAAGGATGTGATACCGGAGGTGGAGCATGACTACAATGCGCTGGAGCTGCTGGGGCTTTTGGCCAAGCTTCCGACGATCGCCGGATATGATCTGGAAGAAGAGAGGATTCCGTACGACGACCTGTATTATTCTCAGAATGAGATGCTCGTGCCGGATTTTGAGGCGACCCGCGCAAGACTTCATGAGACACTGGGAATTCAATAAGATTTGGAGCTGTCCGCATACCGGAAAAGGATGATTTTCCGGAGCGGGCAGTTTTTTTGTCGCTTTACTATACCTGATAAGTATTGCAAAGAGACTTTTAAGGCATAATAGTGTTTGCTTTTTTTCGACAAAGGTGCTACACTCTTTACAAAATTTTTAGAAGTTTATAAATTGTTTAGAAAGTCAGAGGTGTGCGGAGCACACTTTTGTTACGTGGATCTATGAGGTGAAGGATATATGGAACTGGCATTGACCCGGGAAGAGATTCTGGACAGGCTTTTCAAAGGGTATGAAGCGTATTTCGACATCGAGAGATATGAAGAGGAGCGGGCAGATGGGATTCCACTCAAAGGACATTGCCGTTTTTACGTACATTCCGAGAAGTATGTGCTGGTCAAGAAGGCAAAGCTCTGGGATGCGGACAGCAATGAGTTCGTTTACGTATTCTCTGTTCCGGAGCTTACGGAGGACATATTTGAGAAATGCAAGTCCTATGCATATGAAGAAGGCATGAAACTGATCGACCCGAAGCCGGGGCATATGTACAGCTACATCACGGCGGTCTTCGTCTGTGATACGTGTACACCCGGAGCAAAGA
>CAMTFT010000342.1 GCA_947071365.1 uncultured bacterium
ACACCTATTAAGTCGTCGGCAGCGTCAGATGTGTATAAGAGACAGTAACAATATGGAGTATCAGCAGATTGCCGATCTGTATAATTCGATTTGTAAGTCATTCCCAAAGTTGACAAAGCTGTCTGACAAGAGAAAACGGTCAATCAAAGCAAGGTTTAACCAGGGGTACACCCTGGACGATTTCAAGAGACTGTTTGAACTGGCAGAGGGCAGCAGGTTTTTAAAGGGTGGCAATAATCGGAACTGGCAGGCAACTTTTGACTGGATGATTACGGACGCAAACATGGCAAAGGTGCTTGACGGAAACTATACGGACAGAAAGACGGGTGAGGATAATGCAGCAGCCGCCGGTAAAGGTAGGGGAACGGCGAGAGACTTCTATGAGCAATTTATGGGGTCTGGCAACTGTGACTAAGGTTTCAAGGGTAGACAATGACACAATGCACGGCTATCTGTTTCAAGAGTGTTATGACGAGATCGGATATGAAACGCAGAATATTTGGTGGCCAGACGGTACAGTATCAGATTATCAGGTTGACGAGCGCAGGAGCAGGAGTTTAATGCCTGTTGAGTACGTCTATAAAACCGGGAAAGATTTTGACTGGGATAAATACGGCGAGGATATAACTGCACAGAAAAGGATTGTCAATGCGTTTGTTATGGAGTTTGACAGCTTCAGGCGCGAAGGGCGGGGGTTGTATATCTTCTCAAAGACCAGAGGATCCGGGAAAACGATGCTTGCCTGCTGCACAGCAAACGAAATTCTGAAAAAGCATGATCTGACTGTGAAATACATAAATGTGCCGGACTATATCGAACTTGTCAAAGAGAAAGACGAAAGCAGCAGGGAAAAGCGAGAGGCTATAATGAATGCCGGTCTTTTGATACTTGATGATGTTGGCGCACAAGTGGAAAACAAAGAGTGGATAACAACGGCGTTGTTCCGGCTGATTGACAGGAGATATACAAACCACTATCCCACGATCTTCACAAGTAATGTGCGTATAGAAGAACTGAAAACGGACGAGCGCATAGCTGACCGCATTTATGCCGTATCTGCCCCCATAATCATGCCGGAGGTAAGTGTGCGGAAACAGATTGCAGACAGATGCACAAGGGAATTTTTGAGCCGGGTAATGCAGCAGGACGATACAGCGGAGAGGAAGAAAGGATGAAGCAATACAAATTTTCGGTTGAAGAACTGAAAAACCTGACAAAAAGCATGGTTATTCTGGTAGACAGCCGGGAGAAGCAGAACAGCCATATTCTGTCATATTTTGATAAACAGGGGATAGCCTACCAAAAAGAAAAACTGGAGTACGGAGACTATTCTTTTTATATTCCGGCAACGGCAGCAGGCGAAGACATTTATTTTCATAGGGATATTGCCATTGAGAGAAAAGCCAGTCTTGAGGAGTTAAGCGGCAATCTGGCGCAGGAAAGAGAGCGATTTGAAAAGGAGTTTTTAAAAGCCGGGAATGACGGGTGCAAGGTTTATCTGATGATAGAAGCGCCGGGCGGCTATTCTGATATTATCGCACATAAATACAGAACAGAGTTTACACCTGCTGCCTTTATGGCATCTTTGAAAACGTGGGAAAGCCGCTTTGATGCAAATGTGCAGTTTATTGATAAGCAATACGCCGGATATTACATATACAGTACGTTTTGTTATTTCTGCCGGGAAGTATTGAAGTGAGGTGGTTATAAGTGGCGAGGAAAAAGACGTATAGTGAAACTGTTATATCGGCATTTTTGAAATATGACAAATTGACGGATATTGCCAGAGAGATAGGAGTAACGCCACAGACGGCGGCAAAATACCGGGATGATCCGGATTTACAGGAGGTATTGTCAGATCGCAGATTGCAATTTGTAAAGGCGGCAGTTTCTAAAATGCAGGGATTTATGACAGAGGGCGTAGAAATCTTGCAGAATATAATCAGAGATAGTGAGACAAGCCCACAGACAAGGGTAAATGCTATTCAGATTATGTTTAATCAATGCAAAGTGTGGACGGAAACAACGGACATTCTTGAACGCCTGCAAGCACTTGAAGATGCTGAGAATAATGAAAAGTAGGGAATTTTTAATTTTTATGGGGGTGTTTTGGTATGCTCGGACGAAAAAGTACACATTCAATCTTATCACGCTTAAAGGTACTGGAAACCAAAAAACCAAGTCGTTGATATTTGAAATTATATTGGGCAATGGGAGTAGGAAAAGGGTTAATTTTTCTGAATTTATGGTAATGAGAAAGGAACCTTGTCATAAAGATGGAATCTATTGTACAGGTTTTCCAGAATGGCGAATTATCGAAGGAAATAACCTGAAAGAGTTGGATGAATTGCTTTATACGATGTTTGGAGAGGAGGTGACGATTGAATGAATCAATACATAAGGCGACTTAGTGAGCTGGAGCAGAAAAGGTCAGAACGGTTGAAAATACCGGTTGTCATTGTTACGCTTACAGATTCGGGAGAATATGAATATAAAGGAAAAATTTACAATAAAGAGCAGTTTGACACACTTATGGAAAAAGTACAGTCGAATACGATTATTGTAGATGACATACCGAGAGGAGAATGAGAGGGAGCAGGAGAGTTTGACGGTAAATAAAATCCTGCTGCTCCACTGCAATATATTGCCTATACCTAAAATATCACAGAAGGGAGGTATTGGCAATGAGAATAAGAGAAATGGGATATTCTGATTATGGTTTTGCGCCGGGAGAAGGAAAGGAGCTGATAGAATATTGCAGACGGCCAAATTTTACGGAAAGTTTTTTGCTTAAGGACGCGTGTCAAGATAGTAACGAGGATATCGCGGATGATTTATTTTTTAGCATTGTGCATGGAATATCATACAATAAGTTGGCTTGTAAAAATTATATTCCTCTTCCGATGGTTGATTTCTATGGTTATCGGAGAAAAGCTCTCTTTTTATTTTGGGAAGCTTTGCGATATATAAGGTGGGGAGAGAAACGGCGCAATGAAAAAGAGGATAGGAAAGGAAACTATAATATGGCTTTAAGCAGACACGCACAGGAAACGATAATCAATTTCAATGCTGAAGAGGATACAGTAGAGCTTTATACTGCTGATCCGGTATGGATACGTAAACTTGATAAGTTGGTAAAGCAGAACCCGGAACAATTCAAGCCAGGCCAATCTGAAAAGTTTGAGGGAAAAGTGATTGCGAAGCGGTACATATTTCCGAAGCGGTTTGTCACTATCAGGCAGAAGGACATTGAGCGCAAAATGACAGAAGCGCAGAAACGGGCCTGTCTCTTATACACATCTGACGCTGC
>CAMTFT010000343.1 GCA_947071365.1 uncultured bacterium
TCTATCTTGCCCTTCCACTCATAATGCTTTTTCAGTGATTCCTTCGCGTAATCCAATGTTCTCTCCTCCTGTATCATAAATTTATAATTTTCCGTTTCACCTTTTATTTTACTGTTTTTTCATCCCCCGTCAATATGTAACAGTCCTGGCATTCACAGTACCCGCTGTCCGCGGAAACATTTTTTCTTAAAATTCTCTGAATCCCTTTACTATGGGGCAATATTTTCTTATAATTGTATCAAATTATGCGTTTATTCGACTACATACGCTTTATTGGCGGATTCATCCGCAATCATTGAGCATACCGCTCATCTCAATACTATATAAGAAGGGGGAATATCATTGTATATCCGTAGATTTATCTCTGTCCTGGCCGCATTCCTTTCTGTCGGTGTCTGTGTTTTTATCACTTATATCAGCCGCGATGTGGATCTTGGCACCATTGTCTTCAACCTTTCTTTCCTTGGTGTTATGCTGCTCATGCTGCTTGCAGCCTGTCTCGCCGGACTGCGGCGGCTCATGCAGTCGTGCAAAGGGCTGAAGCGCGGCATTGCCGCTATCCAGAACGGGACATTCAGTACGCTGAACGCATTGAACGGCAGCCAGCCGGTTTTCCAGAATGATTTCCTTGACGACTGTTATCAGCAGTACTGCCGAATGTCCAACAGCAATCCCGACACTTCCTGCGATATCCGCAGCTTTATCAACGAGGAGGCCATCGAGACATACGCTCACCGCGGCATCCTCGAGATGATTCCCGATATTCTCACCAGCCTCGGTATCCTCGGCACCTTTGTCGGGCTCGTCATGGGTCTCCGCAGCTTTGACCCCTCCGGTTACGAACAGATGGCAGGCTCCATCACTCCGTTGATCAACGGTATCAAGGTTGCTTTTATTACATCCATTTACGGTATTTCACTGTCACTTGCCTTCTCTTTCAACCTGCGCAGTGAATTCGCCAACCTATCTACACTGGTCGAGGAATTTCTGGACGCGTATTATCTGAATGTCCGTCCGCCTTATGAGGTGGACTCCCTGTCCCGTCTTCTGGACGGCCAGAAGTCCCGGGAGGAAATGACGAAGGATCTGACCACTGTTTTCGTGGAGCAGATGGCAAAAAGCTTCGAGGAAGTCATTACTCCGGCCTACAGCCGCATGACAGACGGCATCAATCACGTAGTCGAATCCTTTACGCAAAGCCAGACCCAGGTCATGACACAGGTCTGCGAAACCGTTGTACGGCAGATGCGCAGTGAGCTGAATGAGGACTTTGCCAAGCTCAGCGAAACGATCCATTCCCTGGAAAAGGCCCAGAATTCCTATACTAATTTTATGGATCGCTCCATGGTACGTATGCAGCAGACATTTGTGACCATGCAGGATAATATGGCGCAGATGGATCAGTACAACACCCACTCCTTCGACAAGCTGAACGCGGCCCAGCAGGAAGCGCTCCGCATCAATCAGGAGCAGAAGGACACTTATCAGGATTACATCCGTTTCATGTACCAGTCCATCGAAAAATTTTCCGATGTCTGGGAAAAGAACAGCGAAAGGCTGCAGATGTATTCCGATGAGATCGGCAAAATGGGGCCGGTGCGCTCCAATCAGGAAATACTGGACAGTCTGAACAGCATCGCACTGCAGCTAAAGGATATCCAGAAACGTCAGCTTGCAAACGATCTCTCTGCAAATCTCGCAGACTCCGAAGATATGCAGACAGAAATGCTGAGGAAGACACTCCGGAAGCTGGATGATCTGACGGAGCTTGTGGATTCACCGCGGCTCTTCCGAAGCCGGCGCAAGAAATGATCTGCATAGTATGATACAGGGCTGCCGCCGGAATATGCCCTGTTATACGATGATACAAAAAATAATCTGCATAATATGACACTGCGCTCTCCGAATACCACCATCCTTTTTGGTGTGATCTGGCCGGCAGAGCGTATAGAAAATGAGGAGGCTTTATGTATAAAAAACAGAAAAAAACGTATGAGCGTCACAATATCTGGCGTTCCTACTCTGATATGATGGCCGGGCTTCTTCTGCTTTTCGTGCTTGTCATGTGTATCTCCTTTATGCAGGCACAGAAAAATTATCAGGAAAAGCTGGCAGAGGAAGCGGCTCATCAGCTTACTCAGAGCCAGCTTCTCTCTGAGCTAGAGGAACGAGAAAACCTGGTGGCATCACAGCAAAGTGCTCTGGATGAGCAAAGCGCCCTGCTTGCCAGCCAGCAAAAGGATCTGGACGCCCAGTCCGCCCTCGTCACCCAGCAGCAGGAGGATCTGGATGCCCAGTCTGCCCTCGTGCTCTCCCAGCAGGCGGAACTGGAACAGAAAAACTCCCTGATGCTTCAGCAGCAGGCTGCCCTTGACGAACAGGAAGCCCTGATGGCTCAACAGCAGCAGAAAATCGAACAGATCATCGGTATCAAGGCCGACCTGATCTCCGATCTGAAGCAGGAATTCGACCAGCACAGTCTGAATGTGGTCATCGATGAGGCAGACGGCTCCATCGCTCTGGACTCCAATGTACTTTTTGGCTACAACGAAAACGTACTGACAGACGAAGGAAACGTCATGCTAAGCGAAGTGCTCCCCATCTACTGTAAAGTGCTGATGTCGGAAAAATACCAGGATTATCTGGCAGAAGTGCGTATTGATGGTTACACCGATACCAGCGGCGATTACCTTTATAATCTCCGGCTTTCCCAGGAAAGGGCACTTGCCGTCGCCAACTATCTGATGGCCGGAGCCGGTTCCTTCCTTACTACCGAAGAACAATCAAACCTGCAGTCGAAGCTCACCGCCAATGGTCATTCCATGAGCAACCCGGTTTACTATGAAGACGGTCAGATCAATATGGATGCTTCCAGGCGTGTAGAAATCAAATTCAGCCTGAAGGATGAAGAGATGATCAATGAGCTGAAGCAGATTCTCGATAAATCTACCATAGAGCAGACACCGGAAAGTGACTCCTGATACGCTCTCTGATGCGCTTCAGATTTTCACCTTTGAGAAGCGTGTACCATAAAGCACAGCCCAAAATAGATTTACTGTAAAAAAGAATGCGCAAAAGCGCATTCGCCGCGCGCGAGCGGTGCTGCTTGCAGCAACCTTCTTCTCCGCGAGCTGCGCATCCCCGCGGAGCGTTTTTGTGTCATAGGAGACGAAGTTTCCTATGACATAAAAAACAGGCCCACCGCAAAGAAATGTAATATTCCGCAGTGAGCCTGTTTTTGAGTACAGAAAAAGCGGGTGATGGGAATCGAACCCACGTGTCCAGCTTGGAAGGCTGGTGTTC
>CAMTFT010000344.1 GCA_947071365.1 uncultured bacterium
GACTGCTGGGCAGCTTCCTGTATTTTGCAGGATGTATTCCGCAAATACCTGGGTAAACACTGTGAATGCCAGGCCGCCACTCCCATCGAGCTTTCCCGGTATAAAAGTTACAGGGAGAATGACCCAACTACACTTTCTATCGTTTTGAGTGTATGGGGATTTCCGTCAAGACTTGTAGAGAATCTCGACAGAGCAGCCAAATACAATGCCCCAACGATCGCTTTAACTGAAAAAGCCAATTCTCCGGTAGGATTGGCTGCGAAATATATTCTGAACACCCACAACAGTAAAATTGCCCTTGAAGCTAAAGCCGGATGCTGCACTTATCTTGGCGTACTGGTGTCCGGTTCTCTGCTCGCCGCATATATTTCTGAAGTAAAAGGGATCTCCCCCGCAGGGACAGTTGACCAGCTTGCAGCTTCCCTGCTGAAATACAGCGAAATGATGCAATCTCAAATGGAAGCTATTGATGATAAAGTGTTTACCGTTGCAAAAAAGTGGGAAAAAGACGTAACTGGCGTAATGGCTGTAGGTGATGGCTCAGATTTTGCATCCGCTCTCTTCTTCCCTGCAAAGCTTACCGAAACTTACGGTATGTTTGGCGGATTTACCAACAGTATCGAATGGCGAAAATCTCAAAACCATATAAAAGATCCTGAAAAAACCGGAGTTATCTTCTTTATCCGGAAAAATTACGCAGGAAAAGAGAGTCTGGTCAAGGCAGTAGAATTAGCTGTTTCAAAGAAATTTAAGACGCTGGTCGTATCGGATGCGTCTCCGGCCGAGCTTAAAATGAATTGTGATGTTGATTTTATCCTTATTCCATCCGCTTCAAAAGAAGAGGATTATATCGAATCCTTCTTTAATCATCTGCCAGGTGATCTTCTTGCATCTTATTTGTGTGAGTTCTGGGGCGGCAGCTATTTCCGTTCCGCTGTTATTGAGGAAACGGAATATGGTGTTAACCATAAAGAGGGCAACTCCATCTGGGCAGTTCATGGAATCAATACGCTGCAGACCAGCAAGCAAATTTTAATATAGCTTCTGATACGGGAGCCTGTAAATGGGGCGCGGCAGTCTGCCGCGCCCCACATTCGTACATTATCTTTCATTTATTATTTGATCTCTATCGTCCAGGTCGTCTCATACGTCTTTCCGCCATCAAGCCCCGTCATATCCGCCTGCTGCGAAATCTCTTCTACGATCCCGTCTCTGGAGGGCAGTGCGCTCCACGGCTCAATACATACGTAGGGTGCTTCGCTCTTTGGCTTATGCCAGAAACCAATGTACGGGAAATCCGGGTAGGTCACAGTAACGCTTCTGCTGCCCTTGTCGCTGGCCAGTCTGACCTGACGCGCCATGTGCTTGAGCACGACTGCATCCTCATCAAAAAGGTCATGATGAAGCGGAATTTTTGTGCCGTCCGTCAGAGCGTACAGCTCGTCTTTTCCGGTCAGGAAGCACGTCTCTGTAAAGCCCACGCGGTACGGATGCGCCGGCTGGGCGAATTCCAGATAATAGTCTTCAAAGCCAAGACCGTCCTCCAGCGGCACGTTGAAGCCGGGATGTCCGCCGATTGCAAAGTACATCCTGCCATTTCCTTTATTTTCCACGCTGGTCGTCGTCACTAACGTACTGTCTTTCAGCGTATACGTAATACGGTACGTAAAATCATACGGATACTGAGCCTTTGTCTCATCACTGCTGTCCAGGCGGAACGTAACGCTGTCGCCGCTCTGAGCTTCCATCTGCAGCGTCATGTATTTGATAAAGCCGTGTATCTTCATCTCGTAGCCCTTGCCGCAAGCCGTATATCTTCCCTCTGTCATACGCGCCACATACGGGAAAATATTCGGCGCCTTGTCGCGCCAGAAGGCCGGATCGGCCTGCCAAAGATACTCTGTTCCGTCTGCGCTTTTGATGGACTGAAGCTCTGCTCCCGCATCGCTGACTTCTACTGTCAGAAAATCATTCTTTATTGTGTAATTCATGCTGATTCCCTTTCTGTCATTACTCCCATTCATATCCTTGTCAAAAGCGGCACAGGTTCGGAATCTGTGCCGCCTCATTTGACGCGTGTCAGTCTTTCGCTGCCGGATACTCATTGCAAAGCAGACGGTACGGCGGCTCATCCTCTTCGATCTTCGGGAAACGTCCCATCTCCTCATAGAAGCGGTTGTCCGTATTGTCATCGTTGCACATGGATACCTCGCCAATCAGAACATCGCCTGTGCCCTTCTTGATGTCGAAATCATGGTACTGATGCGGCCACAGTGTGATGCTCTCGCCCGGTGTCAGCTCTACGCCTGTTCCTGCCGGTACGTAGTAGGAACGTCCATCTGAATTAACCAGAACGTCTGTGTCAGCCAGACCGCCGTTTCCGTCATCATTCCATACGTGGATGATCAGTGTTCCGCCGCCGCGGTTGATGATATCCTCGCTCTTTGTCCAGTGGAAATGCAGCGGTGAATGCTGTGTCTCCTTCAGCATCAGGAGCTTCTCAGCGTATACCTTTTTGTATTTCGGATTGTGCTGGTTGCCATTTCTGATCGTGATAAGAGCAAATCCTACCTTCTCCCAGTCACCGAGGCCGTAATCTGTGATATCCCAGCCAAGCATGTTGTCACGGATCTCATCGTACTCGTGTCCCTTTGTCTCCCACTCTTCCGGTGTCCAGTTGCAGAACGGCGGAAGCTCAAAGCCATGCTCTTTGATCAGGTTTTCCATGTATTTGATACACGCATTTACTTCTGAACGTTTCATTGTTATTTCCTCCTTGAATAGTCCAGGCTGCCATGAGCGCCGATCACGTTTTATCACGCCCTGTTCCTATCCGGCTTCCATGAAAGCCTGTCTTCCTTTATTTTTCCTGTACTTCCAGGATGCCCATCGGACATGCTTTTGCACAGATACCGCAGGCAATACACTTAGACGCTACCGGTGAAGCATCAACTTTCACCATAACACCCATCGGACAGACTTCCACGCACTTGCCGCAGCCTGTACACAGCTTCTTGTCCACCATGTAAACGCCCTTGGCATTCTGCTTGATCGCTCCGGCCTCACAGTTCCTTGCACATTTGCCGCACTGGATACATGTTTTTACCGTTGCATCTGTTCCTGTCTTGGAAACGATCTGGATGCAGGACTTTGCCGGATCAAACTCTTTGTAAAAAGCCTCTGAACATGCGATCACACAGCTCAGGCACGCCTTACAGGCATTCTTATCTGTTACTACTAATTTCTTCCTGTCTCTTATACACATCTCCGAGCCCACGAGACGGAGCTACATC
>CAMTFT010000345.1 GCA_947071365.1 uncultured bacterium
AGATGTAGCTCCGTCTCGTGGGCTCGGAGATGTGTATAAGAGACAGGTGCTGTGGTGCTCTGTGGTGGAAGAATGGAGGGAGAAGCCCAAAAATCCACAGCGAAAGGGACGCCAGATAAGCGGCCGGAAGAAGGTGTGTCATTATGTTCATGGGAGAGTATAATCATACGATTGACACCAAAGGCAGACTGATCATCCCGTCAAAATTCAGAGACCTTTTAGGAGAAGAATTTATTGTTACAAAGGGATTGGATGGATGCCTGTTTGTGTTTCCCAAAAACGAATGGCGTATCATCGAAGAAAAGCTGCGGACACTGCCACTTAACAATAAGAGCGCCAGAAAATTCACACGTTTTCTGGTAGCCGGAGCAACCACATGCGAACTGGACAAGCAGGGGAGGATCCTTTTGCCGCAGGTGCTGAGGGATTTTGCTGAACTGGAAAAGGATGTTGTATTGGCCGGCAACCTGAACCGCATTGAAATCTGGAGCAAAGCGAACTGGACGGAAAGCAATGCTTATGATGATATGGATGATATCGCAGAACAAATGACGGATTTTGGTTTAAGCATATAACCTGGGGAGGATTGTATGGAATTCAGACACAAATCTGTACTTTTGGAAGAGAGCATTGAATCGCTTCGCATAAAACCGGATGGCATATATGTGGATGGAACGCTGGGAGGCGGCGGACATTCCTATGAGATATGCAAACGATTGTCAGAGAACGGCAGATTGATTGGAATCGATCAGGATGCAGCCGCGATAGAGGCGGCCACAAGGCGCTTAGGGGAGTTTAAAGACCGGGTTATGATCGTACGCAGCAATTACTGCGATATGAGAAGGGAGCTCGGCAAATTAGGGTTTACATCTGTAGATGGAGTCATTTTGGATCTGGGGGTCTCTTCCTATCAGCTTGACGAGGCAAACCGCGGCTTTACGTACAGGGAGGATGCACCGCTTGATATGCGAATGGATCAGCGGCAGACCCGGACAGCGAGGGATATTGTGAACGAGTACAGCGAGATGGAGCTATACCGCATCATCCGCGATTATGGGGAGGACAAGTTCGCGAAGAATATTGCCAAGCACATCGTAAACGCCAGAAAAGAAAAAGCATTGGAAACAACTGGGGAGTTAATTCATGTAATAAAAGCGGCGATACCGATGAAAGTAAGAGCGGTGGGAGGACACCCGGCCAAAAGGACGTTTCAGGCAATCCGGATCGAGTTGAACAGAGAGCTGGAGGTGCTTGACAATTCACTGGAGGATATGGTTGATTTGCTGAATGATAAGGGGCGCATCTGTGTTATCACCTTTCATTCACTGGAGGACCGGATCGTGAAGAACAAGTTCCGGCACCTCGAAAATCCATGTACCTGCCCGAAGGAGTTTCCGGTCTGTGTATGCGGCCAGAAACCGAAAGGAAAAGTAATAACGAGAAAGCCGATTGTTCCGTCGGCGCAGGAACTGGAGGAAAACAGCAGGGCAAAAAGCTCAAAGCTTCGTGTATTTGAGCGTGAAATACATTAGAGTCAGGGGAGCACAAGATGGTAAGGGGAGAAAGAATGGAACGGGCTCATCAGGCCCAAAACAGGGGAACACAAAACGGGAGAACGTATGTGTACGTGGATGGAACAGCCGTACGCAAACTTCAGACTGCTCCGGCAGCCAGGACACAAAGACAGCAGAAGCCATCTGTAAGCCCGGCGGCAAAACGGAACCGGGAGCGGGCGCTTTCCATGAATCTTGGCTATGTGACATTTCTCACGGCAGCAGCAGTGATCAGTGTTCTTATGTGTGTAAACTTTCTGCAGCTTCAGGCGAAGGGCACGAAGCTTCAGAAGGAAGTGACATCTCTGGAAACGCAGTTGAATTCAGCGATTCTGGAGAACAATTCTGACTACAACCGGATCATGACGAATGTGGATATGGAGCATGTGAAGGATGTGGCGATGAACGAGCTGGGAATGGTCTACGCAAAGAAATCACAGATCGTTACGTATGAGATGGAAGATAATGATTATGTGAGACAGTATTCCGAAATACCGGCAGAGTAGGTGAAATAATTGGCAGGAACAAACCGGAAAAAAAAAGAACGAAGATTTACGAAAAAAATGCAAATAAAGCTTCTGGCTATATTTGCATTCGTTTTATTAGCGTTAATTTTTATTTTAATTCGAATCGTGTATATCAATGTACACAGCGGACACCGCTATGCAAAGCAGGTGCTCTCCCAGGAAAATTATGACAGCCAGACGCTGTACAGCAGACGTGGAGAGATACAGGATACAAATGGAAGACTTCTGGCATACAGCGAGAAGGTGTACAACCTTGTCCTGGACTGCAAGGCGGTGAACCAGGAGCTGAATGGAGAAAAGGTATATGTGGAGCCCACGATCGAAGCTCTGACAGAGGTGTTTGATCTGGAGAGCGCCGATGTGCGGGACCGCATCGAAAGTGAGAAGACGTGTGACAGCCAGTATCAGGTATTGCTGGAAAAGGTCACAGAGGAGCAGAAGGAAGCGTATGAGGAATACGTATCCCTGGATAAAGACCGCGAGCTGTCCGATGAGCGGCGCCAGCGGCTTCAGAAGGTCACGGGCGTATGGTTCGAGGAGGAGTTTGTGCGCAGATACCCCATGAATTCCCTGGCGAGCAATGTCATCGGCTTTTCCAATGAGATCGGCGACGGTATCGTAGGAGTGGAATCATATTATGATTCGCAGCTAAAGGGAACGAACGGCCGCGTATTCGGTTATCTGAATGAGAATCAGGAATACGAAAGAAAGACGATCGCACCGGAAAACGGTTATACGCTTCAGTTGACGCTGGATGTCAACGTTCAGGAGATTGCAGAAAAATATATTGCGGAATTTGATGATACGTACGGCGAGGATCATGACGACGGCACGGCGAAACACGGAGCAAAGGATATCGGCGTTATTATCATGGATCCGAATGATGGAAGTATTCTGACCATGGCAACGAATTCCGGCTTTGATTTGAATAATCCCCAGGATATGAGCGCCTGGTATACGGAGTCAGAGGTAAAGTCCATGACAGAAGTGCAGTATGTGGATGCACTGAACGCAATGTGGAGCAACTACTGTATTTCCGATGGTATTGAGCCGGGCTCCACCTTCAAGCCCATCACGATCGCTTCCGCCCTGGAGTGCGGTGCAGTGACAGAAAATGATTATTTTTATTGTGATAGCGGGGAGATGGTGACGGACACATATATTACTGTCTCTTATACACATCTCCGAGCCCACGAGACGGAGCTACAT
>CAMTFT010000346.1 GCA_947071365.1 uncultured bacterium
TGTAGCTCCGTCTCGTGGGCTCGGAGATGTGTATAAGAGACAGTCTGCAATCTGATGCATGTATATCTGGATGCTGTCTTTTATCCGAATATTTATCAGAAGGAAGAGATTTTCCGTCAGGAGGGCTGGAGCTATCAGCTTGAATCTGCTGAGGATGAACTTACCTACAACGGCGTTGTATACAATGAAATGAAGGGAGCTTACTCGTCTCCGGAGGATGTGATGGAGATGGAGATCATGAATTCTCTGTTTCCGGACACGACGTACGGTGTGGAGTCCGGCGGAGATCCGATGCACATTCCGGAGCTGAAGTATGAGGATTTCCTTGCGTTCCACAAGAAATATTACCATCCATCCAACAGTTATATTTATTTATATGGAAATATGGATGCGGAGGAACGGCTTATCTGGATGGATCGGGAGTATCTGAGCAGCTTCGATGCTTGCACGGTGGATTCAGAGATAAAGCTGCAGGAGCCTTTTGAAGAACCGAAAGAGGTGTACTGCAAGTATCCGGTATCAGAAGGGGATGAGCTGGAGGACAATACGTATCTGTCCTACAACGCGGTTGCCGGCACTGTTCTGGATGTGGATCTTTCGAATGCTTTTGCTGTGCTGGAGTATGCGCTTCTGTCGGCTCCGGGCGCTGTACTGAAGCAGGCGCTTCTCGATGCGGGGATCGGCAAGGATATTCTGAGCTCTTATGAGGGCGGCATTTACCAGCCATTTTTCAGTATTATTGCGAAAAATGCGAACCGGGAGCAGCTTGGAGCGTTTCGCGAAGTGATCCGCCGGACGCTTACGGAGACTGCGGAACATGGAATTGACAAGAAGGCGTTGTTAGCCGGCATCAATACGATGGAATTTAAAGCCCGGGAGGCGGATTACGGCGCATACCCGAAGGGGCTTATGTATGGACTGGATGTGTTTTCAAGCTGGCTCTATGATGAGAACAGACCGTTTGACTATCTGGAGATGGATGTGTTTGACCGTCTGAAAAAATACGTGGAGACGGGATACTTTGAGGATATGATCCGCAAGTATCTGCTGGACAATCCCCACGCATCTTACGTGGTAGTTGAGCCGGAGTGCGGGCTGACGGCCAGAAACGACAGGGAAGTAAGCGAAAAGCTGAAAGCTTACCGGGACTCTCTGTCAGAGCAGGAGATACAGGAGCTGGTGGAAAAGACCGCCGCACTGCGCGCTTTTCAGGAGACTCCCTCCACACCGGAGGAGCTGGCGAAGATCCCGATGCTGACAAGGGAGGATATCGGGAAAAAGGCAGCCGGGTTCCAGAACACGGAGTACGACTGGGAGGGAACGACCGTCCTTCACCACGACGTGTTCACGAACAGGATCGCATACCTTGACCTGCTGTTCGACATCAGCCGGGTGGATCGGGAGGATATCCCGTATCTCGGCCTTTTGAAATCCGTGCTTGGCATGGTAAATACAGAGAATTATACGTATCAGGATCTGAATAATGAGATCAATATGAATACCGGTGGCATTGTGGCAGGGCTGAACGTGTATCCGGTACTGGGGACGGACAATGAGATCCGGGCCTTTGCCGGAATCCGTTCCCGGGTGCTGTACGATAAGCTGCCCTATGCCCTTGAGATGGCAGAGGAGATACTGCTCCGCTCAAAGCCGGAGGATGACAGGCGGCTGTATGAGATCGTAGCAAAGCTGAAATCAAGGGTGGCGATGCAGCTTTCCTCCTCCGGACATTCCACTGCGGCAGGCCGCGCATTGTCGTATTTCTCCCAGATCAATGCTTTCAACGATGCGATAGGAGGCATTGCTTTCTATCAGTTGATCGATGAGCTGGAGAAGAATTTTGAAGAGAAAAAACAGGAGTTGAAAGAAAAGCTGTGTCTGCTGATAAAGGAGCTGTTCCACAGGGAGGGGCTGTTTGTGAGCCTCACCGCGGATAAGGAAGGGCTTGAGGCAGTGCGTGAGCCGCTTATGCGGTTTATGAGCCATCTGCCGCACACGGATCTTCCGGCAAAGGAGAACAGCCTGATCCTGGAAAAGAAAAATGAAGGCTTCATGACACCGGGACAGGTACAGTATGTGGCCCGGACCGGCAATTTCATAAAGGCAGGGTACGCATATACCGGGCTTCTGCGTATCGTGAAGGTCATGATGAGCTACGATTATCTGTGGACGAACATCCGTGTCAAGGGTGGCGCTTACGGCTGCATGAGTTCCTTTGGCCGGACGGGCGATTCCTATTTCGTATCGTACCGCGACCCGAACCTGCGGGCAACGAATGAGGTATACGACGGTGTGCCGGAGTATCTTGAGAACTTTGCTGCGGACGAACGGGAGATGACGAAATATATCATCGGTACGGTGAGCGAGCTGGATACGCCGCTCACGCCATCGACGAAGGGCCGCCGGTCGCTGAATGCATATTTCAGCAGGATCACGGATGAGGATATGCAGCGGGAGCGTGACGAGGTGCTGAACGCCTCACCGGAGCAGATCCGCGCCCTGGCTTCTCTGGTGCGTTCTGTGCTGGACGAGCAGGCTATCTGCGTGATCGGAAATGAAGAGAAGATCAGGAAAGACAGTGATTTGTTTGCGTCTGTGCAGATGCTGACAAATTAATTGCCGGATACGATAAACTGAGGAGAGAATATGGAAAATGCAAAATTCAAATCGGGCTTTGCGACATTGATCGGGCGTCCGAACGTAGGGAAATCTACACTGATGAATCATCTGATCGGACAGAAGATCGCGATCACGTCGAACAAGCCGCAGACGACCCGCAACCGGATACAGACGGTGTATACGTCGAAGGAGGGACAGATCGTATTCCTCGATACGCCGGGCATCCACAAGGCAAAAAACAAGCTGGGAGAATACATGGTAAATGTGGCGGAGCGGACACTGAAGGAAGTGGACGTGGTGCTGTGGCTCGTTGAACCGACAGATTTTATCGGCAGGGGGGAGCAGCACATTGCGGAGCAGCTCAGAAAGGCGAACGTTCCGGTCATTCTTATCATGAATAAGATCGATACGGTGGACAAGAGCCGGATCGAGGGCTTTATGGAGAAATACCGCGGGATATTTGACTTCGCGGATATGATACCCGTATGTGCTCTTCGCGGAGTAAATATGGAGCGGGTCATCCAGTCGATCTTCCGGTATCTGCCCTACGGCCCGAAGTATTACGATGATGATACGGTGACAGATCAGCCGCAGCGCCAGATTGCGGCGGAGCTGATCAGGGAGCTGTCTCTTATACACATCTCCGAGCCCACGAGACGGAGCTACAT
>CAMTFT010000347.1 GCA_947071365.1 uncultured bacterium
ACACCTATTAAGTCGTCGGCAGCGTCAGATGTGTATAAGAGACAGATATATAGTTTTACGAGAAAGGAAGTAAGTGCAAGATGTATGTAATTAAAAAAGACGGGACTCATGAGGAGTTCAATGTGCAGAAGATTATTGTTGCAGTAAACAAGTCTGCAGCGCGTATCCTGTACAAGTTTACGGATCAGGAGCTGGACTTTCTGTGTGATTTTGCGAAGGAAAAGGCAAAGTCCCTGGGGAAGGAGGGCATCACGATCCAGGAGATGCACAATATTGTGGAGGGAGCTCTGGAGGCAGTGAATCCGGCTGTGGCAAAGAGCTACCGCGATTACCGCAATTACAAGCTTGATTTTATCCATATGATGGATGATGTGTATACGAAGAGCCAGTCGATCCGTTACATCGGTGACAAGAGCAATGCAAATACGGACAGCGCGCTGGTGGCGACGAAGCGGAGCCTGATCTTTAACGAGCTGAACAAGGAGCTTTACCGCAAGTTTTTCATGACCAGGGATGAGCTGCAGGCCTGCAAGGACGGATATATTTACATTCATGACCAGTCTGCCCGGCTGGATACGATGAACTGCTGTCTGTTTGACGTTGGCTCTGTGCTGAAGGGCGGATTCGAGATGGGCAACGTCTGGTACAATGAGCCAAAGACGCTGGATACGGCCTTTGACGTTATGGGCGATATCATTCTCAGTACGGCGGCACAGCAGTACGGCGGCTTTACCGTTCCCGAGGTGGACAAGATCCTGGCTCCGTATGCAGAGAAGAGCTTTAAGAAATATCAGGAAGAGTTTTTGAAATATGCAGATGATTCCTGGGAGGGCGCGAAGGAAAAGGCGCTGAAATATGCTCAGGATAAGGTGAGAAGAGACTGTGACCAGGGCTGGCAGGGCATCGAGTACAAGCTGAATACGGTGGGATCTTCCAGAGGAGATTATCCGTTTGTGACGGTGACACTGGGACTCGGCACGAGTGATTTCGCCAGAATGATCTCGATCTCCCTTCTGGAGGTACACAAAGGCGGACAGGGAAAGAAGGGCAACAAAAAACCGGTGCTTTTCCCGAAGATCGTTTTCCTTTACGATGAGAACCTTCACTGCCCGGGAGGCGCATGTGAGGACGTTTTCGAGGCTGGTATTCAGTGTTCCGCCAAGACGATGTATCCGGACTGGCTGTCCATGACGGGAGAGGGATACATTGCCAGCATGTACAAGAAATACGGCAAGGTCATCAGCCCGATGGGATGCCGTGCATTTTTAAGCCCGTGGTATGAGCGGGGCGGCATGAAGCCGGCGGATGACAAGGATGCTCCTGTATTTGTGGGCCGGTTCAATGTTGGTGCGGTCAGCCTGCATCTGCCGATGATCCTGGCGAAGTCCAGAGCGGAGAGCCGCGATTTTTACGAGGTGCTTGACGAATATCTGGAAATGATCCGCAGGCTGCATATCAGGACATACGAATATCTCGGAGAGATGAGGGCCTCCACGAATCCGCTCGCCTACTGCGAGGGAGGCTTCTACGGCGGCCACCTGCAGCCCCACGATAAGATAAAGCCGCTTTTGAAGCCGATGACTTCCTCTTTCGGTATTACGGCGCTCAATGAGCTTCAGGAGCTTTACAATGGCAAATCCATTGCCGAGGACGGACAGTTTGCCCTGGAGGTGCTGCAGCATATCAACGATAAGGTAAATGAGTTTAAAGAGCAGGATGGATGGCTTTACGCGATCTACGGGACTCCGGCAGAGAGCCTCTGCGGTCTTCAGGTAGAGCAGTTCCGCAAGAAATACGGTATCGTGGAGAATGTCTCCGACCGTCCGTACGTCAGCAACAGCTTCCACTGCCATGTGACAGAGGATATCACCCCGATTGAAAAGCAGGATCTGGAAGGAAGATTCTGGGAGCTCTGCAACGGCGGAAAGATCCAGTACGTGCGGTATCCGATCGATTACAATATCGAAGCCATCAAGAGCCTGATCCGCAGGGCAATGGGTCTGGGATATTACGAGGGAGTCAACCTCTCACTGGCTTACTGCGATGATTGCGGTCATCAGGAGCTGGAGATGGATGTCTGCCCGAAGTGCGGTTCCCGCAACCTGACGAAGATCGACCGTATGAACGGTTATCTTTCCTACAGCCGTGTACACGGCGATACGCGTCTGAACGAAGCGAAGATGGCGGAGATCGCGGAGCGGAAGTCGATGTAACGCATAAGTAAATATGACGAGGGTGTCGCAAAATGCAGTTGAGACACAAGCTCAGGTATTTGGCCGGGTGGACATATACCATAACTTGTGGCTTCCTGCTATTTTGCGACACCCTCGTTGTTGTTTTACAGCAAAAATATCAGGTCAGTACAGGAAGAAATACTTCCTGTATCGTATCCTCAGTACAGCCTGTCATCCCGCCTGAAGAATTTGATAAAAATGGAAAGCATACTTGACATTTCAAAAAAACATGATATAGTGAAAATATGGAAAGCAAACTTTACATAAGGGGGCAGGGATGAAGAATCGCTTAGAAGAACTGAGAAAGCAGCGCAGCATCAAACAGGAGGAGTTGGCTGAGGCTTTGGAGGTCTCGAGGCAGACCATAGGTTCTCTGGAGAACGGCAGATACAATCCATCCATTTTGCTGGCGTTTAAAATTGCACGTTATTTTGGTATGAGTATCGAGGAGATATTTCTGTATGAAGAGGAGGAGACGAAATGAACAGGAAAAATGTATTGATTCTGGGCGCATATCTTATATTGGGCGCGGTACTGATCGTAGTCGGGCTGAAGATAGACATGGATTACTATTCGACCCTGATATTTGCGACAGGGGTTGGCATGGCAGCAAATGCAGCGGTGAACCTGATCAGGGAATACCATCGCACGAGGCCGGAGAACAAGGCGGATTACGAGCAGAAAAGGAAAGAACAGATGATCAATCTGAAGGATGAGCGGAAGATTTTGCTACGGTACAAGGCTGGTTACCGTACGATGCAGCTTTCTGTGCTCTTCTGCTTTTTCGGCGCGGGGATACTGGCATGGCTGCGGGCGGATGTGAAGATCATGACGGTTCTTTTTGCGATGGCAGTAGCACAGTATGTTATCGCTTCTGTGTTCTATAAATATTTTTGTGCAAAAATGTGATCCGCAAATATTTTATCAGGAGATTTAAGGAGATTTAAAGTAATATGGAAACAAAGCTTCATCACATAAAACCGGACAGAAAGGCTGCCAAAAAGGCTGTCTCTTATACACATCTCCGAGCCCACGAGACGGAGCTACATCT
>CAMTFT010000348.1 GCA_947071365.1 uncultured bacterium
AGATGTAGCTCCGTCTCGTGGGCTCGGAGATGTGTATAAGAGACAGAAGGAAAAGATATAATGTACATTTCAGTAAGGAGGGTATTATGGATGTATTAGATTTTGGTATGAAGAATGAGCAGAGTGATTCCCGCGTCCGAAGAACACTGGCCCGGGCTGCAATCGCAGTTGAAAAGAAAAAAGCTGATCTGTATGAGGCTGCGCTGAACAAAAAGGACATCCCGCTCCAGGAAAATGCGGAAGAAGATGCTGCTATGCTTCAGAGAATAAAGGAAGCGATTGCCGAACAGAACGCTGAATAAGCCTTGTAAAGTTTTTAGAAGATATCTGGTTTCTCCTGTGCTTTGCAGGGAATGAAATCAGATATCTTTTTGTATGTTACCATGAATCCCTTCCTTATAAAAAGCATTACTCTTTTCTGTGTCAGTGTAGCATGATTCAGAAGAGGGCGGAAGGAGGGACAAGTAGCAGGGGGCAGGAGGAACTGTGTATTGATTTTCCGAAATCTCTCTGCTAAACTGAAACAGGAGTAAACAGTAGAATATACGGAGGTAGAAGGGATGAGCAAAGCATTTGTTTTTCTGGCAGACGGGTTTGAGGAGATCGAGGGATTGACGGTAGTCGATATCCTGCGCAGGGCCGGGATCGAGACGGAGATGGTTTCGATTACCGGAAATAAGAAAATTACAGGAAGCCACGGGATCGAGATCGGGGCGGATGTGCTGTTTGAGGATGCGGATTACAGCCAGGCGGTGATTTACGTACTGCCGGGAGGAATGCCGGGAACGAAGCATCTGGCAGCCCATGAGGGCCTTGCAAAGCTGCTTTTGGAAGCAGAGAAGAATGGCGTGAAGGTGGCGGCTATCTGTGCAGCGCCCAGCGTACTTGGCGGCCTTGGACTTCTGAAGGGACATCGGGCAGTCTGCTTCCCCGGCTTTGAGGAGAAGCTGACGGGCGCGGAGGTGACGAAGGAGCCGGTGGCGGTTTCGGGCAACGTGACGACGAGCCGCGGCATGGGAACGGCGATCCCCTTTGCACTGGCGCTGGTAGCGCAGCTTAAGGACCAGAAAACGGCGGATGAGCTGGGCGCGGGGATTATCTGGAATATATAAAAAAAAACTGGCGTTTTTATAAGCACTGTGCTATACTACTTTAATGACTGCGAACGGATGAAAACGGCGGTTCCAGAAGAGATTTGTGAAACAGAATTAAGGAGGAATACGACACAATGAGTGTACAGGTAGAGAAACTGGAAAAGAATATGGCGAAGCTTACGATCGAAGTTTCCGCAGATGATTTTGAGGCAGCACTGGAGAAGGCATATCAGAAAAATAAAAGTAAAATTACACTTCCGGGGTTCCGTAAGGGAAAAGCTCCGCGTAAGATGATTGAGAAAATGTACGGCGCAGGAATCTTCTATGAAGATGCAGCAAATGAGATCATTCCGAAGGCTTATTCAGAAGCAGCCGACGAGTGCGGAGAGGACATTGTATCACAGCCGGAAATCAATGTGACACAGATCGAAAAGGGAAAATCCTTTATCTTCACGGCAGAAGTGGCTGTGAAGCCGGAGGTTACGCTCGGTGAGTACAAGGGACTTGAGGTAGAAAAGAGCGAGGTTGCAGTTTCCGAGGAGGAAGTGGACAAGGAAGTAGATAAAGAGCGCGAGAGCAATGCCAGAATGATCGATATTGATGACCGTGCTGTAGAAAACGGCGATATGATCAAGCTTGATTTTGAGGGCTTTGTTGACGGCGTGGCATTTGCAGGCGGAAAGGGCGAGGACTATCCGCTGACGATCGGTTCCGGCAGCTTTATCCCGGGCTTTGAGGAGCAGCTTGTAGGGGCAGAGATCGGCAAGGATGTGGAAGTCAATGTGACATTCCCGGAGAATTATCAGGCAGAAGAGCTTAAGGGCAAGGCTGCAGTTTTCAAATGCAAGGTCAACGAGATCAAGGTAAAAGAGCTTCCGGAGGCAGACGATGAGTTCGCAAAGGATGTTTCTGAATTTGACACGCTTGCTGAGTACAGAGACGATATCCGTGCAAAGCTTCTTGAGAAGAAAGAGCAGGAAGCAAAGCGCGAAAAAGAAAACAAGGTAGTTGCAAAGGCTGTTGAAAATGCGACGATGGAGATCCCGGATGCCATGATCAACGATCAGGTAAGACGTATGGCAGATGATTTCACAAGAAGGATCGAGTCCCAGGGCATTTCCATGGAGCAGTACATGCAGTTCACAGGAATGACAGCAGATAAGATGCTGGAGCAGATGAAGCCGGAAGCTCTGAAGCGTATCCAGAACAGCCTTGTACTGGAAGCGATCGCAAAGGCTGAGAACATCGAGATCAGCGACGAGCGCCTGGATGAGGAGCTTGCAAAGATGGCTGAGCAGTACAAGATGGAAGTTGAAAAGCTCAAAGAGCTGATGGGCGACTATGAGAAGGATCAGATGAAGAACGATCTGGCTATTCAGGCCGCTGTAGAGCTGATCACAGATGCTGCAAAGGAAGTGGAAGCAGCAAAGGATGCCGAGTAAGATCATTTCAGATCAACACGATATTTCATAACAGGGAGGGGTAGCAGGTATGAGCCTTGTACCTATGGTTATCGAACAGACGGGAAGAGGAGAGCGTTCCTACGATATTTATTCAAGACTGCTGAAGGACAGAATCATTTTTCTGGGAGAGGAAGTTACGGATGTCAGCGCGAACCTGATCGTTGCGCAGCTTCTGTTCCTGGAGTCCGAGGATCCGAATAAGGATATTCAGCTTTATATCAACAGCCCGGGCGGTTCCGTATCTGCCGGACTGGCCATTTACGATACGATGCATTACGTAAAGTGCGACGTTTCCACGATCTGTATGGGAATGGCGGCCAGCATGGGAGCCTTCCTTCTGGCAGGCGGTGCGAAGGGCAAGCGTTTTGCACTTCCGAATGCAGAGGTGATGATTCATCAGCCATCAGGCGGAGCGCAGGGACAGGCTACGGACATCAAGATCGTAGCGGACAAGATCCTTCAGACAAAGAGGAAATTAAATGAGATGCTGGCAGCCAATACAGGCCAGCCGCTTGAAGTAATTGCAGCGGATACGGAGAGGGACCGCTGGATGACGGCCGAGGAAGCGAAGGCTTACGGCCTGATCGATGAAATTGTCGCACCGCGATAAATATGTATATTTATGGGGCTGTTACTAAGGAAAACCTGTAACAGTCCCACTGTGGTTCATTAGAATATAAGCTGTCTCTTATACACATCTCCGAGCCCACGAGACGGAGCTAC
>CAMTFT010000349.1 GCA_947071365.1 uncultured bacterium
GTATAAGAGACAGGATGGGGATCAGGTACACGGGATCATGTCAAAAATCGCCGCGCATCATCGGATCCAGGCATCGGAGGGATACCGCCAGGCGGCAGATGAAGCGTGTGAAATGCTTCGGCAGGAAGGGATAAAAAGTGAAGTACACAGCTATCCGGCCGATCTGAAGCACAAATGTTTTACGCAGAAATTATTCAGAGAATGGAACTGCCAGGAGGCGTATCTTGATCTGACATTCCCGGAGTATGAGCGGGCAGCCCTGTTTTCAGAAGAGGAGATGTCTCTGATCCAGCGCAGTGCAGCCGGAGATTACAGAGAAAAAGATATTCCGATCCTGTATGTCCCGGATGATGTAAGTCCGGAGGACTATACGGAGGATATCACTGACAGGATCGTTTTTGTGGAAAATGGCTTTGCCAGATGGGAGAGGAGACTGCAGGAAGGCCATGCAGCCGCTGTGCTTACGGTCTCCATGCCGGAAATACCGCCGGTTCGTGTGGCGATGAGTGAGGACCCAAGGCTGAAGGATGCCCGGGCAAACTTAAGCTTTCACCACTATACGACGGAATCGGAAACGGGCCTCAGAGGTTTTGTACTTACCCCGTCGTTTGGAAAGAGGCTGAAGGAGATGTGCCTTAAGCTTGCCCAGGAGGGGAAATACCCGACGGCAAGGTTTTATATTGACTCGGAAATAAAGGATGGCGGGATCGAAAATGTCGAATCGTGTATACCGGGAAGCGGCCCGGAGGAGATACTGATGACGGCACATTTATGCCATCCGAGATCCAGTGTAAATGACAATGCTTCCGGTGCGGCCTGCGCGATCGCAGCGCTGTCTTTGTTGCAGCGTATGATCCAGGGGGGAATACTGCCATCGAAGGGGGACAAAAAGTGTCTAGGTATATTGGCAAAAGAATAGCATCGGTACTGACGATCAAGGATCAGGAGTACATAGAGGCTGCTTCCTGTATCGGCGCGTCTGACGGCAGAATTATTCTGCGTCATATCCTGCCGAACTGTGTGGCGCCGATCATTGTGCAGGCGACCCTTGGAATGGCGGGTGCTATCCTGTCAGCAGCTTCTCTGAGTTTTCTTGGACTTGGAATTCAGCCGCCAACACCGGAATGGGGCTCCATGCTTTCCGCTGCGAGACAGTACATTATGAACTATCCGCATATGTGTATCTTCCCTGGTGTTGCCATTATGATTACGATCTTCTCCCTGAATATGCTGGGAGACGGCCTGCGAGATGCTTTGGATCCGCGTCTGAAAAAGTAAGGAGGATGTGAACTGCTATGGATAAAGTGCTGGAAATAAAAAATCTGACGATTCAGTATCGCGCGGATAATAGAGTAGTAGAGGCAGTCAACAAACTGAACCTGAGCCTGGAAAAGGGAGAAAGCCTGGGACTGGTAGGCGAGACAGGGGCAGGAAAGACGACGACCGCGCTTGGTATCATGGGGCTGATCCCCACACCGCCCGGAGTGGTCACAGAGGGAGAAATCCTCTTTAACGGGGAAGACCTTCTGAAACAAAGCAAGCGAAAGCTGAGGGAAGTGCGCGGAAAGAAGATCTCCATGATCTTCCAGGATCCCATGACTTCCTTAAACCCGGTGGTTACGGTGGGAGACCAGATCGCGGAAAGTATCCGGATCCATGAGAAGCTGTCGAAAGCGGATGCGGCGGTAAAGGCAGTGGAGATACTGGAAATGGTAGGTATCCCGGGGGAACGGTACGGAGAATACCCGCACCAGTTTTCCGGCGGCATGAAGCAGCGTGTCGTGATCGCGATCGCGCTTTCCTGCAACCCGGAACTGCTTCTGGCGGACGAACCGACTACCGCACTGGATGTTACGATCCAGGCGCAGGTGCTGGATCTGATCGTCAAGCTGAAAAAAGAAAAGCAGACCTCCATGATCCTGATCACCCATGATCTGGGAATCGTTGCAGAGGTATGTGATAAGGTAGCGATCATGTATGCAGGGGAGATCGTGGAGTACGGTTCCCTGGAACGCATTTACAACAATACGTGTCATCCCTATACGAAGGGACTTTTCGGTTCCATTCCGGATCTTGACTCGCATGTGAAGCGGCTGAGTCCGATACCGGGCCTGATGCCGGATCCGGCAAATCTGCCGAAGGGATGCAGCTTCTGCCCGCGCTGCAGTTGTGCGGGAGAGCGGTGTGAAACAGAAAATCCGGGAATGGTGGAGGTTGAACCGGGGCATTTCGTGAAATGCTTCATGTGTACCGGGAAGGAGGAACAGCATGTCTGAGTTATTGAGAGTGGAAGGACTTAAAAAGTATTTTAAAACAGCGAAGGGACAGCTCCATGCAGTGGACGACGTTTCATTCTCTATTCAGAAGGGTGAGACGCTTGGCGTTGTAGGTGAGTCCGGCTGCGGCAAGTCTACCCTGGGACGCTGTATCATCCATCTTCTGGATACAACGGACGGAAAGATCTTTTTTGAAGGAAAAGATATCACGAATATCAGCAAAGCGGAGCTGAAGGACATCCGCAAAGATATGCAGATGATCTTCCAGGATCCATTCTCATCCATCAACCCGCGTATGACCGTCAAAAATATTATCATGGAGCCGATGGTCATCCATAATATGCATGACGGAAACCGGGCGAAGCAGGAAGAGGAAGTCATGAAGATCATGGATACGGTAGGTCTGGCAAGGCGTCTGGCGGATTCCTATCCGCATGAGCTGGACGGCGGACGGCGGCAGCGTATCGGTATTGCCCGGGCGCTGGCCCTTGAACCGAAGTTTATCGTATGCGACGAGCCGGTTTCTGCGCTGGATGTTTCCATTCAGGCGCAGATACTGAACCTGATGCAGGATCTGCAGGAGGAACGCGGGCTTACGTACATATTTATCACACATGACCTGTCGGTGGTAAAGCATATTTCCGACAATATCTGCGTGATGTATCTCGGAAATCTGGTGGAAAAATGTGCGGCTGATAAGCTGTTTGAGAAGCAGTTTCATCCGTATACGCAGGCGCTGCTTTCCGCTATCCCGGTGGCGAAGGTGGGAGTGAAGAGGGAGCGTATTTTGCTGAAGGGCGAGATCACATCCCCGATCAATCCGGAGCCCGGCTGTCGTTTTGCACAGAGATGCCTGTATGCAAAGCCGGAATGCTTCAAGAAACAGCCGGAGCTTAAAGAGCTGGAGCCGGGACATTTTGTGGCATGTCACCTGTATTGAGAAAATGAGAATTCAAAAAGCGGTTAATGAGAAACGCTTTTGAAAATAAAAACAAAA
>CAMTFT010000350.1 GCA_947071365.1 uncultured bacterium
ATGTAGCTCCGTCTCGTGGGCTCGGAGATGTGTATAAGAGACAGTTCCTGTTTTGAATAAGTTTATTTTTTCTATTGATATGGTCACCGCCAAAAAATCATTTATTGTGTTATTCGTTTTATTTTCGGCAATGGGTATCTTTAAGGATCCGTTCGGAATGAAGCAGGGATATTCAGCGATCTGGTTAATGGTACTTTACTGCATTGGGGCGCTGGCCAAAAAAATAAAACTGTTTGAGAGCAGGAAATCGGGTACGCTGATCCTTCTCTGGCTGGCCTGCGTTTTCGTTACATGGTGGTTCCATGTATTTAAAGGGGATAAAATACTGACCAATTACATTTCACCTACAGTTTTAATGAGCGGGCTGATTATGGTCATCCTGTTTTCAAGGCTGAATCTGAAGGGAAATATAATCAGGAAATTGTCCCCGCTTGCCTTTGGAATCTATTTATTTCAATTAAATTCGATCATTTGGAATAACATCCTTAAGGAAGCTTTTGTATTTGTCGCGTCAAAAAATATCGTAACCGGGGTTTGCTACGCGTTTATACTCGCCTTTATGATATTTCTGGGCGGCATTATCGTCGAATTCATCAGGACAAAGCTTGCACAGGCTGTAAGAATACCTGCGTTATGCGAGAGGATCGTTTCGATCACGGACAGGATCATTATGAGGTTATTTGTCTTATTAAAATAAAGCCGCTGCTTTTATCCCGGAAAGTTTCTCCGCAGGTACATTGGGATCATTCAGCATAAGGACAGGCATACCCGGATTGCGAATTTTTTCTTAATTTTCACAACTTCCAGTTTGTTCTATGGACACTTCATTTGTTTAGTGCTATAATGCAGAGGACTCGATTCTTACATGAAATCGAAAATACGTAAGACGGAAAGGAAAAATTATATGAAAAAGAGATTATTATTAGGTCTTGTTACCCTGACAGCAGCTTCTATGCTCTGTGGTTTTGACAGCGCTGAGACACTGGACAGTCTGTCCGAAAAGATGAATGAGGCAAGCGTTACTGTGGAAGGCGCTACCGCTTCCATGACAATGAATTTAGACGCTGCTATCAATGTCAGCGACGGTACAACTACATCATCACTGGGAGTCGTTGCAAACGGCGGTTTTGATTACGGTATCGCGATGTCACCGTTTGCTATGGAGATGACAGGCTCCATGAAGGTATCCGCTATGGGACAGGGTGAGGACATCACCATGAAGACGTATGCTATGACCGATGAGTCCGGTGCAATGAAGACATACACCTACACAGAGGATTCTGCCACCGGCACAGGAGCATGGGCAGTTGAGACAGTTGACAACATAAACATCAATGAACTGCTTGAGTCTTCCAAGAACATGACCATGAGCTTCACCGATCTGAGCGAATGGGGCCTTGCATTTGAACTTGCTCCGGAAGCTGCCGATGTGGACGGCACAGAGTGCTATCTGCTGAGCACAGTCATTGATACGGATGCCCTGAACACACTTCTTCAGAAGGCAGGCGAGATGACAGGCCAGGATCTTGCTTCCGATGAAAATGTAAGTATGGCACTGTCTATGCTGACAGGACTGCAGCTTAAGATAGAATACTACGTTGACGCTGCTACATACCTTCCGGTGAAGATCCATATGGATATGAACGGCAGTGATTTCTCAACACTCAGCACACTGCTGAACGCATACATGGGTTCCATGGGTTCCGAGGATGCTCCGGCTTCCACAGTAGAGCTTGCCGTAAACGACATCAGCCTGGATATGGCTACTTCCTACGGCGCTGCTCCTGAAGTAACTGTTCCGCAGGAAGCTCTTGACGCAGAAGCTTCAGGCGCTGCAGAATCGCTTGAGGATCTGGCTGATTCTGTTGTTGAAGGCTGATTTTACTAATAAGCTTTAACACAAACATATTTGACTTTTACCGGGCTGCCGCAAATATTCTGCGGCAGCCCGTTTTTCTGAATGATACTCATAAACACCAGACGACGGATGGGGTTCCCGAAAATATTTCAGGGGATTCTTGAAACGTCATCTCTGCAAGGAGGATAACATGGGTGCGCTTCTTCTCTCCCCACTTTATATTCTGGCAAATATTTATCTGGCAATGAGGCTTCTTCGATGGTTTTCCACGCTGCACTCTGTTCTGGGCAGCCTCTGGTTTATCATCCCCTTTTTTGCGTGCTACACCATGCTGGCCCTCACGCCGCTGCTGGCCGCTTTTACAAAAGGCAGCCTCAAAGCATGGACGAAACGGATCAGCAATTACTGGCTGGGAAGCCTGATGTACCTTCTTATTTTCCTGCTTCTGACGGATCTGGGCCGCATTATCCTCCGCCTGCTGCAGCGCCGTTCTGTTCTGTCTGAATTCGGCGCCTTTAACTACAGGATCGTTATCGGAATCGACCTTATTGCGGCGGCTGTTCTGTCCCTGTATGGTATCCGTCACGCATTCAAAATCAAAAAGACACATTATGACGTGACCATTCACAAAGACTGCAAACTGCCGTCCATAAAGATCGCCCTGGCGGCAGATCTGCACCTCGGCTACAACGTCGGCCTGCGCCACATTCAGAGAATCAAAAACACGATCCAGAGCATCCATCCGGATCTTATTATTTATGCCGGGGATATTTTTGACAATGAATTTGATGCCGTTCAAAAGCCAAAGAAGGCTGCCGCCATTTTAAACAGCCTGAAAAGCACGTACGGTTCCTTCGCATGCTGGGGAAACCACGATATCGAAGAAGTCATTCTGGCAGGCTTTACCTTCCATTCAGAAAACAGCAAAGCATGCAGCGACCCAAGGATGAACGACTTCCTGAAAAAAGCCGGTATCCGGCTGCTGGAGGATGAAACCGTACTGATCGACGATTCCTTTTACGTGTGCGGAAGACTCGATGCCTCCTGCAAAGAAAAAAGCGGGACGCCCCGCCTTACACCTTCCGAAATCATATCCGGCCTTGATACTTCCAGGCCGATCATCATCATCGACCATCAGCCTTCCCAGCTTAAGGAGCTGTCAGATGCCGGTGCTGACCTTGTACTGTCCGGCCACACCCATGACGGGCAGATGTTTCCCGGCAATGTGACCACACGCATCGGCTGGATGAATTCCTGTGGAAAGCTTGTCCTGGGCGCCATGACCAGCATCGTGACCTCCGGTGCCGGCATCTGGGGCCCGGCGATGCGCATCGGAACAAACAGTGAGATCGTGGAGGTCTGTATCTGTCTCTTATACACATCTGACGCTGCCGACGACTTAATAGGTGT
>CAMTFT010000351.1 GCA_947071365.1 uncultured bacterium
TGTAGCTCCGTCTCGTGGGCTCGGAGATGTGTATAAGAGACAGAAATATAACCTTGTGCCGGAGGGACAAAAGTACAGAAACATCAGCAGGAGGAAGTATGGATATTATCAAAACACTTGCACAGGAACTGGAAATAAAGCCTTGGCAGGCGGAGGCCGCCGTGGGGCTGATCGATGACGGAAATACCATTCCTTTTATTTCGCGATACAGAAAAGAAGCTACCGGTTCTTTGAACGATGAAGTGCTTCGAAAATTGTTTGAAAGACTGAATTATCTGCGCAATCTGGAGGAAAAGAAGGCGCAGGTGCTCTCCACGATCGAGGAGCAGGGAAAGCTGACACCGGAGCTGAGAAAGCAGATCGGGGATGCGCAGACGCTGGTTGTGGTGGAGGACCTGTACCGGCCATACCGCCCGAAGCGCCGCACCAGAGCGACGATCGCAAAGGAGAAGGGACTGGAGCCTCTGGCGAATCTGATTTTGCTCCAGATGACGGAAAAATCACTGGAGCAGGAAGCGCAGGCTTTCCTATCGGAAGAGAAAGGAGTGCTTACAGCGGAGGATGCCTTAAGCGGGGCAAAGGATATTCTGGCGGAGTCTGTGGCAGATGAGGCAGATTACCGTATCCGTATCCGGGAAATGACGGCCCGGGAGGGCATGCTGGTGTCGGAAGCCCGGGATGAAAAGGCGCAGTCCGTATATGAAATGTATTATTCCTATACGGAGCCGGTGCCGAAGGTGGCAGGCCACCGCGTACTGGCCATCAACCGCGGCGAGAAAGAAAAGTTTCTGACCGTGAAGATAGAGGCGCCGGAGGAAAAGATACTGCGGTATCTGGAACGTCAGGTGATTACCCGGGAGAATCCGCAGACTTCACCCGCACTGCGGGAAGTGGTGGCGGACAGCTATAAGCGTCTGATTGCTCCCGCCATTGAACGGGAGATCCGGGGCGCAATGACAGAGAAAGCGGAGGATGGGGCAATTGCCGTATTCGGAAAAAATCTGGAGCAGCTTCTGATGCAGCCGCCTATCGCCGGGCACGTTGTACTGGGATGGGATCCGGCGTTTCGTACCGGCTGTAAGCTGGCGGTGGTGGATGCCACGGGAAAGGTGCTGGACACCACAGTAGTTTATCCGACAGCTCCCACCAACGAGGCGAAGATCCGTGCGGCGAAGGATACGGTGAAAAAGCTGATTCAGAGATACGGCGTGACGCTGATTTCCCTTGGAAACGGAACGGCTTCCCGGGAGTCAGAGCAGGTCATCGTTGATATGCTGAAGGAAATTCCGCAGAAGGTATCTTATATGATCACGAATGAGGCGGGGGCTTCCGTGTACTCAGCCAGCAAGCTTGCGACAGAGGAATTCCCGAATTTCGATGTGGGACAGAGAAGCGCGGCTTCCATCGCCCGTCGTGTACAGGATCCTCTGGCGGAGCTGGTCAAGATCGACCCGAAATCCATCGGTGTCGGGCAGTATCAGCATGATATGAACCAGAAGAAGCTGGGAGAGGCGCTGGACGGCGTTGTGGAGGACAGTGTGAACCGCGTCGGTGTGGATCTGAATACGGCCTCCGCGCCATTGATGGAGCACATTTCCGGTATTACGAAGACGATTGCAAAAAATATTGTGGCTTACCGTGAATCAAACGGACGGTTTACGGATCGCCGGGAGCTTTTGAAGGTGCCGAAGCTTGGCCCGAAGGCATTTGAGCAGTGTGCCGGATTTATGCGGATCTCCGGCGGCAAAAATCCGCTGGACGCCACGAGCATCCATCCGGAGAGCTACGAGGCGGCAGGAAAGCTGCTCAAGGAGCTTGGATATACGAAGGAGTGGATCGCGCAGCAGGGTGTGGGCGTGATACTGATCCGGGATTACAAAAAAATGGCGGAGCGCGTGGGAGTAGGAGAGCCGACGCTGCGGGATATCGTGAAAGAGCTGAGCAAACCGGGACGTGACCCAAGGGAAGACATGCCGCAGCCGATCCTGCGCACCGATGTCCTTGAAATGAAGGACCTGAAGGAAGGCATGATTCTGAAGGGAACTGTTCGCAATGTCATTGATTTCGGGGCTTTTGTGGATATCGGTGTCCATCAGGACGGGCTGGTACATATTTCCCAGCTTACCAATAAGAAGTTTGTCAAGCATCCGCTGGAGGTCGTAAGTGTCGGAGATATTGTGGAGGTGAAGGTTCTCAGCGTAGATTTACAGAAGAAGAGGATCGCACTGACGATGCGTATTTAAAAAGAGGCTGGCTCACGTATAATAGAAGTGTGCTTCCGAGTGTCCTCGCGAAATTGCGGGGGAGGAAGCACACTTTTTTTCTGCTCTGGCTATGAAGATGCGATGGCAGCAGCGTTTGTTTCATCCGCGGGGATATCCGGTGCGGAGGATGTCCCGTTGGGTGCGGATGCTATGTTGACTGTCTCGGATACGATATGCCGATGGATCAGCGCACGGATCGATTCATACAGATACGGTTTGATCTGCTCCAGAGGCACCGGCTGTTCATACAGGATAGGATTGTAAATGGCGCCGCTGACCAGCTCAATGATCATATAGATCATAATTTCCGGATCCTTAAACTCATACCCGGAGCTGTGCAGCAGCCGGACAAAAAGCTCGTATGCATTGTGGTCATAGTCATCGTGGAAGGCGATCAGGCTGTTGCGGAAAATCCCCCAGCTTAAATGCTTGGAAATGAAATTCAGCAATGACTTGTCGGCATTCAGCCGTTCGATGATGTAGTCGGTCATCTGAATGATCTGATCCTCAAAGCCGTCCGTTTCCCGGGAACAGACGAAGTCATACGCCTCGTACAGCAGGATCGTGGCCTTGTGGGCGATCAGTTTATTGCGGATGTCATATTTGTCCGTAAAGTAAAGATAAAAGGTGCCCTTTGCGACACCGGCATCTCTCACGATATCAGAAATAGAGGTATTTTGAAAGCCTTTCGAAGTGAACAGCGAGAAAGCCGTATTCAGAAGCGATTCCATTTTTAATTTCTTATTCAACTCAACTTTCCCCATACAAATACCTCACATTATACAATATTCTCTTTTGTTATTGGCTATGGTATCACGTTTGCCTGTACGCGCTTTGGCGGAGGCGTTTGTTTTTGCATGCCATTTATTATTCATAATAATATCATTAAAATGACTTTCGGTCAATATTTTTTAAAATAGATATTGACTAATGGTCATTTTTGCGGTATAACACCTGTCTCTTATACACATCTCCGAGCCCACGAGACGGAGCTACAT
>CAMTFT010000352.1 GCA_947071365.1 uncultured bacterium
TACACCTATTAAGTCGTCGGCAGCGTCAGATGTGTATAAGAGACAGGGGCTGAAACATCAATGGCCCGACGGCACCTGATACAGCTTTCCCTTTTCTTTTGTGCGATCCGCCCTCAGCAGATCAAAAAATGCAAGACACATGAGAAGCGCCGCTCCCCAGATCGCCCGGCTGCCAAAGGCATTGCACGCCTTCGTCCCGATAAATGCTCCAATTACAAAAGACAGAATCATTTCTCCGTGTAACCAGCTTCGTTTCAACGCTTTTCCTTCCTTCTTTCGAAACCAGATAGCAAGATGGATACCAGTCTGGCGAAGATGATTCGTACAGAAGGTGGTAGCCATGGGAATTCCCTGGGCCTGGCGGAAGGTGTTGTACTGCATCGAACAGATAAAATTGATTGCCACCTGAGAAACCTGTACCGGTACGCTCTCCGGCAGGAATCCAAGGATCACCAGCACCACTATTTCAATGCCGATCAGCAGCGTATCCCAGCGGAGCAGTCCGGCCTTTCTGACATAGACCGGCAAAATTTCCGAAACGATCGCCCCCAGCAAATATGCCGAAATCGGAATCAGCAGGTAGGCCGCTTTATGCCAGTTATGGTTGCCAAGTGCAAGGCCAAGCAGCATGATATTACTCGTCTGAGCGTTGCAGAAAACGCCGCCCTTCAGCAGATACGTATACGCCCCCATAAAGCCCCCGCTCATCATCAGAATCAAAAAAATCGTGATTCTTTCACATTCCAGATACTTTCGCTGAATCTCTTTCTCCATCCCTTTCATCCTTTCCGTTTATGTCCGCAAGCCACTATCAGCGCAGTGCATAATAATCCTCCAGAGTGTACCCTTTTTTTGTATCCTCTGACATAACATTCCTTCTTTCTATATCAGTACTCCTTACCGGCAAGAATCTCCTTATAATCCTTCAGATTTTTCGCCAGCAGCTCCGGCGTATTCAGATGATACGGACATTTGCTCATGCACTTGTTGCAGTGCAAACACTCCTCGATCTTCATCATCTTCGCCTGCATTTCCGGCGTGAGCTGTGCCGCGGATGGTGCACGGCGAATCATCAGTGACATTCTCGCACAGTTATTGATCTCAATACCGGCCGGACACGGCATACAGTAACCGCAGCCGCGGCAGAACTCGCCCATCAGCTCTTTTCTGTCTTTTTCGATCAGGCTGCGGATCTCCTCCGTCATCGTCGGAGGACAGGCGATGTAAGACAAAAACTCCTCCAGCTCGCTCATACGCTGTACTCCCCAAATCGGAAGTACATTGTCAAACTGCGCCTCAAACGCATAGGCAGCCGCAGAATTCGTGATCAGACCTCCCGAAAGCGCCTTCATCGCAATAAATCCCATATCCTTTTCCTTACATGCCTTTACAAGAGCAATGTCATCCTCCGTAGCCAGATAGCAGAACGGGAACTGCAGCGTCTCGTACAGTCCGGATTCGATTGCCTCGTTTGCCACCGCAAGCCGGTGGTTCGTGATACCGATATGACGGATCTTTCCCTGTTTCTTTGCCTCCAGCATACATTCATAAACACCGCTCTCATCTCCCGGCTTCGGGCAGAAGGAGGGATTGTGGAACTGATAAATGTCCAGATGATCCGTTTTCAGGTTCGTAAGCGTCGTCTCAAGATCCTTCCAGAACGCTTCCGGCGTCACTGCCGCCGTCTTTGAAGCTATGTAAATCTTATCGCGGACATCTGAGAGAGCCAGTCCGAGTTTATGCTCACTGTCCGTATAAAATCTGGCCGTATCAAAGAAATTTACGCCTCTGTCGTATGCTGTCCTGACGATCTTAACGGCCTCCTCATCACTGATCCTCTGGATCGGCAGTGCACCGAATCCATTCTTGTTTACTACGATCTCTGTTTTTCCCAACCTTACTGTTTCCATGTTTTTTCCTCCGTTTCTATGCTTTTCTCATTTTTTGATTTTTCGCCTGTTTCATACGTGTGCTCACATGCTCCGTACACTACATCTTTGTGCCTTATCTACTTTTGTACGCCCTTTATCGTTGCTCCGGCCTGGCACTCCTCTATCATCCGCAGGATATCCGCCTGATGTCCAATCAGGGAGCCCTGCACCATCTCAGGCTTTCCGCCGCCCTTGCCGTTAAAGGCAGCATTCAGCTTCTTTGCTGCCTCACGCACGTCCACGTTTCTGCTGCCAAGAATATAGCGGTAGCCCCCTTCGTCTGTCCCGACGAAAGCCCCGCAGATACCGCTGCACCGCGCCGTCGCATCATTGACAAAGTTCCGCACTGCTATATTATCAAAATCTTCCACGAAAATACATACATTCTTTTCTTCTCCCGTAATTTCCGACAGCTTCTGGCTCAGGTACGATGCCTGAAGCTGATTCAGATGCTCACGAAGCTTCAAAAGCTGTTCCTTCTGATGATGGACGGCCTCACCGATATGCTCCGGCTTCGCTGACAGCAGAACAGAGACCTCCGCCACACTTTTCTGCCGCATCTGATAGTCTGCCAGCGCCCTCATACCGCTCACCATAGTCATCCTGCAGCCGCCGCGGTGTTTTTCACATGCCAGGATCTTGATCAGCCCGATCTCCCCTGTTGTGTCCATATGCGGTGCGCAGCACGCGCAGATATCGATACCCGGTATGGAGACAATGCGCACCTGCCCCTCTATCTCGATCTTGCTGCGGTATTCCAGAGTTTTCAGTTCCTCTTTCGCAGGATACAGGATCTCCACCGGAATATTGTCAAAAACAGCCCTGTTCGACAGTACCTCCACCGTATGTACCTGCTCCGCCGTCAGTTCCCCGTTAAAATCCAGCGTCGTCACATCCGCTCCCAGATGAAAGCCGACATTGTCATACCCATATAATCTGTGGACAATACCGGAGAGAATATGTTCCCCCGTATGCTGCTGCATGCGCACAAAGCGCTCCTCAAAATCCAGCCGTCCTGTGACCGTCGCTCCCACCGCCATGGGCCGGTCTGCCGTGTGATAAATGATCCCGTTCTTTTCCTGCGTATCCGACACCACCGCGTCATTCAGCCAGCCGATATCCCCGAACTGGCCGCCTCCCTCCGGGAAAAAGGCCGTTCGGTCAAGCACGATCTGATATCCCTTTTTTCCCTCTGTGCAGGATACCACCTCAGCCGTGAATTCTTTCATGTGGCTGTCCTGATAGAACAGCTTCTCCGTCGTATCTGCACAGAATACCATCCTGTCTCTTATACACATCTGACGCTGCCGACGACTTAATAGGTGTAG
>CAMTFT010000353.1 GCA_947071365.1 uncultured bacterium
CTATATTGTTGTTTCTTATAAATGGAGGGGGATATTCCGATGGAACTGGAAAAGTCTTGCAGAAAACATGGGTACGCAGTAAGGGAGCGGCTTTCTTTTGGCAATGGTGATCCGGCAGACGGGCTGGAGAGCAGTTCGAACGCTCCCGGAGGCCAGGATGCGTTGGTAAGCTGGCTGTACCGCAGCGTGGCGGGCCGTATGCTTCTTCGCCCGCTGGTGAGTCCCTGGTTTTCAAAGGCCGGAGGCTGGCTGCTTGGGACGCGTCTGTCATCCCTTGCCGTAAAACCGTTTATCAGGGCAGGACACATTGATATGTCCGCCTGCAAAAAGCAGAAATTTGATTCCTTTAATGATTTTTTTACGCGGGAGTTTGAAGGCGGGGCAAGGCCGGTGGCTCAGGAGACAGATGCCTGGGTCAGCCCATGTGATGCCCGTCTTTGTGTTTATCCCATCAGCCGGGAGGGCCATTTCACAGTAAAGCATACACCTTATACCGTGGAGAGTATTCTGGAAAACAGCGCCCTTGCAAAGCGTTACGTCGGCGGAATGCTCTGGTTGTACCGGCTCTGCGTCGATGATTATCACCGGTATATGTATCCGGTGGACGGCGTCAAGTCTTCAAACGTTCATATTCCTGGTGTTTTTCACACCGTAAATCCCATTGCCGGTGAGGTGGAGCCGATCTATAAAAAGAATACGCGGGAATACTGCGTGATCCGGACGGAAAATTTCGGCACGATCCTGATGATGGAAGTCGGGGCGATGCTGGTGGGCAAAATCGAAAACCGGGAGCTGTCCTCTGCCGCGGTGCGCCGTGGGCAGGAAAAGGGGAAATTTGCCTTTGGCGGTTCCACGATACTCATTATGACCCAGCCGGATCGTGTTGTGCCGGATCGTACGATTCTGGAAAATTCCATGGCCGGAGTGGAGACGAAGGTGCGTATGGGAGAAAAAGTCGGGGTGGTGAAAGGGAAGGTATAGGAGCTGCGATGTGTCGGATATGGGGCGGCAGGGCGTGAGAAGTCTTGCGCGGTAGAATGATTTATTGTATGATGGAGAAAAGTGCTTTGCGGTATTTTGGTGAAGATATATTGGGAGGGTGACAGAATGGGAAAGTATATTATGGCGCTGGATGCGGGAACCACCAGCAACCGCTGTATTTTATTTGACAGGGAAGGAAATATCTGCAGTGTGGCGCAGAAGGAATTTACACAGTATTTTCCGAAGCCGGGCTGGGTGGAGCATGATGCGGATGAGATATGGTCTACGCAGCTTGGGGTGGCAGTGGAGGCTATGTCAAAGATCGGAGCCAGTGCGGCGGATATTGCGGCGCTGGGTATCACGAATCAGAGAGAAACTGCAATCGTATGGGACAGGGAGACCGGTGTGCCGGTCTACCACGCGATCGTCTGGCAGTGCCGCCGGACGGCAGAATACTGCGATGAGCTGAAATCCCGCGGACTGACAGAGAAATTCCGCCAAAAAACAGGCCTTGTCATAGATGCATATTTTTCCGGGACAAAAATAAAATGGATATTAGACCACGTTCCGGGAGCCAGAGAGAAGGCGGAGGCAGGGAAGCTGCTTTTCGGTACGGTGGAGACGTGGCTGATCTGGAAGCTGACGAAGGGCGCCGCGCACGTTACGGATTATACGAACGCATCCAGAACGATGCTTTTTAACATCAATACGCTTCAGTGGGACGAGGAGATCCTGCAGGAGCTGGAAATACCGTCCTGCATGCTTCCGAAGGTAGTGGAATCGAGCCAGGTTTACGGGATGACGGATCCGGGCTTTTTAGGCGGTGCGATTCCGATCGCAGGAGCCGCAGGCGACCAGCAGGCCGCGCTGTTCGGGCAGACATGCTTTGAGCGGGGCGAGGTCAAGAATACATACGGAACGGGTGGATTTCTGCTGATGAACACAGGAGAGCAGCCCGTATTTTCCAGCAATGGACTCGTGACGACGATTGCCTGGGGACTGAACGGCAAGGTAACGTACGCGCTGGAGGGCTCCATTTTTGTGGCGGGCGCTGCGATCCAGTGGCTGCGGGATGAAATGCATCTGATCGACTCCGCGCCGGACACGGAATGGATCGCCGGACGTGTGAAGGATACGAACGGATGTTACGTCGTGCCTGCATTTACAGGGCTGGGCGCGCCGTACTGGGATCAGTATGCAAGGGGATGCATCGTGGGAATCACGCGGGGCGTCAACAAATACCATATTGTGCGGGCGACACTGGAGTCTCTGGCATACCAGACGAATGATGTGATCAGGGCCATGGAGGCCGATTCGGGGATCAGGCTTGCAGGGCTTAAGGTGGATGGCGGCGCTAGCGCCAACAATTTCCTGATGCAGTATCAGGCAGATGTGATACAGGAGAAGGTGCTGCGTCCGAGCTGTATCGAGACGACGGCCATGGGAGCGGCATATCTGGCGGGCCTTGCGGTCGGATACTGGGAGAGCACCAGCGATATCCGCAGCAACTGGAAGACAGACCGCGTATTCGAGCCGGTCATGACGAAGGAAGAGTGTGAACGCCGCCTGAAGGGATGGAACAAGGCTGTGCGGTATTCCTTTGACTGGGCGAAGGACGAGTAAATCGTTTGACTGTAGTCACAATAGATGGTAAAATGGTGCCGTCTAAAGGTTCTGATATACGGGTGCAGCGCCAGAGACTTACAGGAGGAGAAATTTATGGAAAAAATCAAAATGAGTACGCCCATTGTCGAGATGGACGGGGACGAGATGACACGAATCTTGTGGAAAATGATCAAGGACGAACTGATCTGTCCTTACATTGACCTGAAGAGCGAATATTACGATCTGGGACTTGAGAACCGTAATGCGACGAATGACCAGGTGACGATTGACAGCGCCAATGCAAACAAAAAATACGGTGTCGCTGTTAAATGTGCCACGATTACGCCGAATGCGGCCAGAATGACAGAATACAACCTGAAAGAGATGTGGAAGAGCCCCAACGGGACGATCCGTGCGATCCTTGACGGTACTGTATTCCGTGCGCCGATTATCGTGAAGGGGATCGAGCCGTACGTAAGATGCTGGAAGAAGCCTATTACGATTGCCCGTCATGCCTACGGCGATGTATACAAGAACGTGGAAATAGATGTTCCGGGACCGGGAAAGGCAGAGCTTGTATTTACCGGTGAGGATGGAGCTCAGATACTGTCTCTTATACACATCTCCGAGCCCACGAGACGGAGCTACATCGCG
>CAMTFT010000354.1 GCA_947071365.1 uncultured bacterium
GCCTGAAGGGATTCGAACCCCCGACCCACGGCTTAGAAGGCCGTTGCTCTATCCAGCTGAGCTACAGACTCACAGAGCGGGTGATGGGAATCGAACCCACGTATCCAGCTTGGAAGGCTGGTGTTCTACCATTGAACTACACCCGCGTATCAGTCGGGGTGACAGGATTCGAACCTGCGACCTCCTGGTCCCAAACCAGGCGCTCTAGCCAAGCTGAGCCACACCCCGTTCCAGGTATTTCCGGCGTCCTTCGCTTGACGCATGTTGTATTATAATATAGGTTCCAGCAAAAGTCAACAACTTTTTCAAAAATATTCTTGCCATATTTCAAAAAATTTCAAGGACGCCTTTTTCTTTTCAGACCTCTCTGATATATGCGGAAAAGCCTGCTGCTTTCAACTGCTCCACCAGCCTCCTGGCGTTTTCTTCACTGGCAAAGGCTCCGGCCTGAACGATGTACCTTATCTTTTCATCCTCTCCCGCTCTCATGGCCGCCGCAACATCTTTTCGGAACTGTGCCATCGACAGTCCTTCCCGGTCCCAGATATGCTCCACGTCCGCATGGTTTGAGGCAATTCCCATTTGATGTCCCTCGGCGTGGGAAATCAGCACTCCCTTCGCCTCTGGATCCAGTCCATACAGCTTGCACAGGTATGCTGCCAGCTCCACGGCTCTGCCATACGTCTGCAGCACAAACCTTCTCGTGGCCTCCGGGTCCAGATCCACCCAGTTCGCACCATTCGTATACCGAATCGTGGAAGGCTCCGTCATTTCAAAGCTGATATACGTACCGTTTCCGCTGCCCTTCGGACCGCTTCCGCAGTGCCACGCCCGATAGTCCCAGGGCAGGAGCTGATAGACTTCCTCCCCCGTCCCGATAACGGCATGTACGCAGCTGTCGGCATTGCCCTGATTAAAATTGTTCGCGATCACCTTCGGGTCAGGTTGCGGCACTCCGATGCTGTGGATCATGATTCCCTTCGGAGTGATCCTTCTGCCCGCCTGATAGCAGGGATTTTTCGTCGCTGTCTGCTGAATAATATTCATAAAGCATGTTCCTCTCAAATTCTGCATCCATATAAATGCGTGGTATGCCTTATATTATATTCCGCGCAGCGCTTTGTTGACACCGCAGGCCCCATACTCTCCAGAAAACGCAGCCAAAAGACGGCCTGCAAATGCCCTGACTCCCTCCATCAATAGATCCGAAACGTCTTCACCGCCCATTTGATCAGACGGTATTTCGGCGTTTCCAGCTCCCGCACCGCTTCCTCCAGCTTTTCCCGGATAGGAATTCCCTGCGGGCAGTGCTTCTCACACTTACCGCAACGGATACACTGGGATGCGCTGGAGGTCTCCCGGCGCATTGCCGTTGACTGAAGGTATTCCCACATGCCGGACTTGCGCCCCTCTGTATACTTTACATTATAGCAATGGAAGGCCATGGGAATATCGACCTTGTTCGGGCACGGCATACAGTAGCCGCAGCCGGTACAGCCCACCTTCATCTTCCTGCCTATCTCCTGCCTTACCTGTTCTATCAGTTCCTTTTGTTCCTGCGCAAACGCCCCCGCCCGGGCCGAGTCCGCGATCCTCAGGTTCTCCTCCACCATCTCCATGGAATTCATACCGGAGAGCACGCACGTCACCTGTGGCTGATCCCAGAGCCACCGAAACGCCAGCTCCGCCGGAGTATAGCCGGATCGTGAGATCAGATCTCTGGCCTCCGCGGAGAGGTTGTTCACAAGACGGCCACCCCGGAGCGGCTCCATGATGATTACCGGAATCCCCTTTTCTGCAGCATACATAAGCCCTTCCCTGCCGGCCTGCGTATGTTCATCCAGATAATTATACTGAATCTGGCAGAAATCCCAGTCGTATGCATCCAGCAGCGCCCTGAAATTTCCTGCATTCCCGTGATAGGAAAATCCGATGCGGTGAATCTGGCCCTGCTCCTTCTTCTCCCTGATCCACTCCGTGATACCGAACCCGACCAGCTTTTCCCATGTTCTGACATCGTTGAGCATGTGCATCAGATAAAAATCAATATAATCCGTCTGCAGCCTGCGCAGCTCTTCCTGAAACTTTTTTTCTGCCCCGGCTGATGAGCGGATCAGATAATGAGGAAGCTTCGTCGCAAGGTAAATATCCTCCCGGCAGTGATTTTTCGCCAGAATCTTTCCAACCGCCTCCTCATTGCCCGGGTACACGTATGCCGTATCGAGATAATTCACGCCATGGCGGATCGCGTACATCAGCTCCCGCTCCGCCTTGTCCAGATCAATCTCTGAACCATTTTTCGTAAAACGCATACATCCATAACCTAATATAGAAATTTGATTATTATCCCGGTCCGTACGATACTGCATACTCCTGCCCCCTGTCTTAAAATGCCCGCAGTCCCTTTATCATATTCCCTCTGCCGCTTCTGTTTCTGCGGCAGCCCACTGAATAACAGTTTTATTTTACGAATACCATATCCCGTGTAATGGAAGCCAGATCCTTTGCTCCGCACATCGCCATCGTATCCGCAAGCTCTGCACCGATCTTCTCTATGTAAAGCTTCACGCCCTCCTCTGCGCCTCCGTAAACTGCCGGAACGAAGGGACGGCAGATCAGTACTGCATCCGCGCCAAGCGCCAATGCCTTGAATACATCCACACCGCTTCTGATGCCTCCGTCAACAAAAATCTTCACGCCGCTTCCCTTCAGTGCATCCGCAATATCTGCCAGCACCTCCGCCGTAGCCGGACACTGATCCAGTACACGGCCGCCGTGGTTGCTGACTACAATGCCTGCTGCGCCTGCTTCCTTTGCCTTCAGCGCACCCTTTACGCTCATGATACCCTTCACGATGAAAGGAACCTCTGCAAGGCGTGATACCTCAGCCAGTTCCTCCACCGTCTTGCTGCCTGCCGGCGGCGTCATATTCTTCAGGAACGGAAGGCCTGCCGCATCCACATCCATCGCAATGGCGAAGCTTCCCGCATCCTTGCAGAGCGCCATTTTTTCCCGGATCGTATCGATGTTCCAGGGCTTAACAGTGGGTACACCGGCTCCGCCTGCTGCCTTGATTGCCTTCGTTGCGCCCTGCATCACTGCCGGGTTCGTACCGTCTCCCGTAAATGCTGCGATTCCGTTCTCGCTGCAGCTCTTCACCAGAATATTATTGTATGCCAGATCGTCATACTTCTGTCTCTTATACACATCTCCGAGCCCACGAGACGGAGCTACATCT
>CAMTFT010000355.1 GCA_947071365.1 uncultured bacterium
ATAAAAAACTACAGCCTGTGTATTGTCTTCCATGATTTCATAATTTAAATATTCCATCTCTTTTGGCATATATTCAAAACTAATAGCCGGAATATCCAAAACCTCATTAATTTTTTCCATTGCTTCTATTTCTTCTTTTGGTCTACTATAAATTGTCTCTTCTCCACCTACATAATCCGTCGATACTCGAAACCCTAGATTATACATCACCCCATCCCAAGCCTTCTTCACCAGCCTCCGATTCGCCTCTATCGTCATACTCCCGCTGAACACAAGCACCAATACCGCCGCCGCAACCCCGCTGTACTTAAAGACCTTTCTTCTCTTCTTCCTTTTCACCGCTCGCGTTTCATTCTTCTTTTCTATCTGCTTTCCAAGCGCTAATGCACGGCGGTCGTTTTCCGGCAGCATCGCATACAGCTCCTCCAGATTTTGAGGTGCTTCACTTTTATGCTGCTGAGCATCCGATATTTCTCTTTCTTTTTCTCCCACCCGTTCTTTATCCTCCGTATTCTTCGCATCCTGCTTTTCCGCCTGCCGCAAAGCCATTTCCGTATCCTGAACTTCTTCCTGCTGCATAACCACTTTTGCTTTCTGAACTTCTTCCTGCTGCATAACCACTTCTGTTTTCTGAACTTCTTCCTGCGGAGTAGCCGCTTCTGATCCCGAAGCTTCGTCCTCTTCCCAAAGTCCCTGCTCTTTTAACTGCCTGACTATTGACTGAAACATTGCATCGGAAACGTCTGCTCCGAGCAATACCGGGTCCTGATTCAGTTCTGTTTCCAGGTCATCTGCTTCTTTTTGCAGGCTTTCAGCCAAAAAACGGTCGATTTCGTCATCCGTCATTACACTCTCGTCTATATCAAATATCACTATTTTCTTTTCAGATTCCGCTTTTTTCTTCTCTTCCTTCATCCAACAGGCAAGTCCCTTCTTGACTTTTTGATAATAGCAGGTAAACTGTAAATAACGAATTATTCTGAATCTGGAGGACGTTATGAAACGAATTGTACTTACTGGCGGCGGTACGGCCGGCCATGTCACTCCGAATATCGCGCTTTTACCGAAGCTTCGGGAGCTCGGATACGATATTCAATACATTGGTTCTTACGATGGTATCGAAAAAAAACTGATTGAGGAACTGGGCGTTCCTTATCATGGAATTGCTTCAGGAAAACTGCGGCGCTATTTTGACGTGAAAAATTTTTCTGACCCATTCCGTGTCGCAAAGGGCTTTTTCCAGGCAAAAAAACTCCTGAAACAGCTAAAGCCGGACATTATTTTTTCCAAAGGCGGCTTTGTTTCAGTGCCTGTTGTACAGGCAGCCAAAACACAGCACATCCCGGTTATTATTCATGAATCAGATATGACACCGGGCCTTGCCAATCGGCTGGCCATCCCGGCGGCTTCAAAAGTATGCTGTAATTTTCCTGAAACGATTCCTCATCTTCCGGAGGGAAAGGCCGTTGTAACGGGTTCTCCTATCCGTGAGGAACTTCGCAGCGGCAACCGCTTATCCGCCCTGAAATTCTGCGGCTTCACTGCCGACAAACCAGTGCTCCTTATTATCGGCGGAAGCCTCGGCTCTGTAGCTGTCAACAACGCCATCCGCGGAATTTTGCCGGAGCTCTTAAAATCTTTTCAGGTTATCCACCTGTGCGGCAAAGGAAATCTCGATGAATCCCTCGAGGGCACAACCGGATACGTACAGTACGAATATATCAAGAAAGAGCTGGCAGACCTTTTTGCCCTCGCTGATGTCGTTGTGTCCCGGGCTGGCGCCAACGCTATCTGTGAGCTGTTGGAGCTTCGAAAGCCAAATCTTCTGATCCCGCTTTCTGCTGCTGCAAGCCGGGGAGACCAGATTCTCAACGCTGCCTCTTTCCAGAAACAGGGCTTCAGTGTTGTTTTGCAGGAGGAAGAATTGACTCCTGAACTGCTTTTATCCAGCATCCTGGATCTGTACGAGAATCGCCAGACATACGTTGCTGCAATGGATAAGAGCAGTGCCAGCAATGCCGTCAATACTATTATCTCCCTGATTGAAGAAATTACAGGCAATCAGGCCTGAGCACAGACTTCCTGATACACACTGAAACACCACAATCTCTAAATTAATCAGGCCCCCTTCCCCTCCTGCTCCACAATATTCAGGAAGAAAAGGGGACCTTTTTAACTGTTATGATTTCCGTTCTCTATATTCATCTCCGAATTTCTCTTTGATATATAATCTGGCACGGTACATTCTTGCCCTCAAAACCGATTCTGGAATATTCAGTTTTTCTGCTGCTTCTGCATACGACAACCCATCCACGCAACACAGCATTAATACTTCGAACCACTGCTCATTCACCGTCTTGACTTCCCTTAAAATCCTGCCGGCAAGTTCACGGTCATTCAGCTTTTCCTGATAAAGTTCAACGCTCCTCTCCATCAGAATATTGCCTGTCTCAGTAATCGTAGTATCCGCAAGAATCTCCCTCTTTGTCTGCACTTTTCTCACATAATCGATCACCGCATTCTGCGTGCATCTGATCAGCCATGGCTTAACAAGCTCCGGTGAAACGTGATCCATATTTGTGTAAAATGCAATAAATACTTTCTGACAAATTTCCTGTGCCGTTTGATAGTCTCTTGTTTTGTCCAGCACAATTTTGACTATAAGGCTCTTATATTTCAAAAAGCACTCTTCGAATCTTTTGTTCTTCATTTCCCTATCCTTTTTCTTCTGTAATTTTTCGTTTTTTAAAACAGTTCCAGAATTTCAGCCTTATCTTCTTCCGTCAATTCTCCTGGTTTCCATGTTACATTTACTGTGTCATCCTTGTACCGCGGAATTATGTGCATATGAAAATGAAATACTGTCTGTCCCGCAGCCTCTCCATTGTTCTGCACCAGATTCACGCCGTCTGCATGCAGGCCCTCCTGCAGTGTAGATGCTATCTTCTTTGCCAGTACAATCGCTTTAGAAGCCGTTTCATCCGGAAGCTCAAATAGATTTGCCGCATGTTTTTTAGGCAGAATCAAGGCATGACCCTTTGATGCTGGACCGAGGTCCAAAATCACACGAAAATTCTCATCTTCATACAAAGTGGCAGATGGGATTTCGCCGTTTGCTATTTTGCAAAAAATACAATTGTCACTCAACGTTTTCCCCTTCCTTCCTCATAGTCTTGGAATAATACTGTCTCTTATACACATCTGACGCTGCCGACGACTTAATAGGTGTA
>CAMTFT010000356.1 GCA_947071365.1 uncultured bacterium
GCCGCAGTCCCATACTGCTTCATGAAACAGGACGGGCTGCCGCATGGTATACGGCAGCCCTGTATCTTTGAATCTCATTTCACCGGAATCAGCATTGTTCCGGCAAAGCGGTATCGCTGTTATGCAGTTTTTACGCCCTTTTTCATGATATACCACAGTGCGCCCGTGACACATACAGAGGAATATCCTCCGGCCAGAACACCCACGATCAGCGGAAGCGCAAACTCCTTGATCGTAGCCACACCCAGTACATACAGCACCGCGATCATGATAAATGTCGTGAAGGTCGTATAAATACTTCTGGTGAGCGTCTGTGTAATACTTGCGTTTACGATCTCTGCCAGAGACTCTTTCTTCATCAGTCCAAGGTTCTCTCTGATTCGGTCAAAGATGACGATGGTAGCGTTGATGGAATAACCTACAATGGTCAGCATACATGCGATGAATGTATTGCCGACAGAAATACGCACTACTGCGTAGCAGGCAAACACAACAAGCACGTCATGCAAAAGCGCAAGAACCGCACTGCCTGCAAAACGGATATCCTTAAACCGGAACCAGATGTATACCAGCATACAGAGAGCTGCAATGATGACTGCAACGACTGCATCCTGACGCATCTCATTACTTACGGTAGATGAGATCGTCTCGAAGGAGATATCCTTCTCTTCCAGACCGTAAGCTTCCTGGATCGCTGCGGAAACCTCTTCACGCTCGTCAACGGTAAGCACTCTTGTCTTGATAAATACCTGATTGGAACCTGCTACCTTCTGTGTCTGGATCTCTGCGTCTCCTGTCACGTCACGGATGATCGGCTTCACATCTGAATCGAGCTGTTCAATACTCAGATCCTCTGCGAAATTCACACTCGTCTGTGTACCGCCCTTAAAGTCCATGCTGAGGTTCAGCATGCCTTTGCCTGATGCAGAGTTGATTCCCATAAAGACGGGGCCTGCCAAAATCATGACAAGAGAGATGATAAAGCAGATATTCTTCTTGCCGATGAAATTGATCGGTGCATGCTGCTTTGCTCTTCCGTAATATTTTTCATCCTTGAAGCCAAGCTCATACAGTGCATTTACCAGCAGTCTTGATACGAGCAAAGCTGTGATCATGGAAAGCACGATACCAAGAGCCAGCGTCTGTGCGAAGCCCTTAACGCTTCCTGTACCCATAAGGTTCAGAACGAAGGCTGCAATCAGTGTCGTGATATTACCGTCGAGAATTGCAGAAAGGGCCTTCTGGAAGCCTGTCTTAATGGAAGCTTTCACAGATTTTCCTTCTGCGATCTCTTCACGGATACGTGCATAGATAATAACGTTCGCATCCACTGCCATACCGATGGAAAGGATGATACCTGCAATACCCGGAAGTGTCAGTGTCATATCAAAAGCGTTCAGAAGCACAAGATCCAGTCCAACGTAGATAAGCAGGGAAAGACCTGCCACAAAGCCCGGAAGTGCATACGCCCAGATCATAAAGAGAATTACGATGGCAAGGCCGATTGCTCCGGCAATCAGACTCGTGCGGATCGCATCCTCACCAAGCTGTGCTCCCACCACATTGGAACGGATCTCTTCCAGCTCCAGTGAAAGGGAACCGATACGGATAGAGGAAGCAAGGTTCTGAGCTTCTTCTGCGGAAGCCATTCCGGAAATATAAGCCGTACCGCCTGTGATCGCTTCATTGACACGCGGAGCGCTGATGACCTGATTATCGTATACGATCTCAATGATCTTGCCCACATTCTCAGAGGTCGCATCGGCAAATGCCTTCGTACCGTCCTTGTTCAGCTCAAGCTGCACCACATACTCGCGGTTGCCCATTTCGTTCTGCTGCGTCTTTGCTGCCGCAGTATCCACCTGTGTTCCTGTCAGTACAACAGTTCCATCTTCCAGACGGAATTCCAGAGAGCCCGGTTTGCCCAGCTCTGTCAGAATTGCGTTGGCATCGCTTACACCAGGAATCTCGATATTAATACGGTCAGAACCTTCCTGATATACCTGTGCCTCTGTGCTGTACCCCTGTACACGCTGCTGCAGCTTGTACACCGTATCATTCATATCCTCCGCGGAAGGTGTCTCGTCACCCTTCGCCTCATACGTGATACTTACACCGCCGGAAAGATCCAGGCCAAGTGTAATATTCCTTGCAGCCCCCGTGCCCGTCTTGCCGATACCTACTGCCGATGTATAAATCAGTAATGCCAGCAGTGCGATCATCCCGACAAGAACAATTTTTGCTTTCTTCTTGTTCATGATACTTCTCCTTTATTCTTTGTCAGCATTATCCGCTAATGCTGCTTTTATCATAATTGCACACTCCACGCGTTTCCGCTGAAGCTCACAACCGATATCATATGCGTCCTGAATCGTTCCGTGGAAGTTGTAGGAATTCGCCGCACAGCCTCCGCTGCAGTAGAACTTTGCAAAGCAGTTCCGGCATTTTTCCTTCGTGTAGACATTGCAGCACTTAAACTCATCCACGATATCCGGCCGCGTAATGCCTTCATCCACATTGCCCATCAGATATTTCTCGATTCCTACGAACTGATGGCAGGGATACAGGTCTCCCCAGGGCGTCACCGCAAGGTACTCCGTACCGGAGCCGCAGCCTGACAGCCTCTTGTAGACGCAGGGCCCGCCCGACAGATCGATCATGTAGTGGAAGAACGTAAAGCCCCTTCCTTCCTTTTCGCGCTTTACCATCTCGGCAGCCAGCTTGTCATACTCCGCCAGAATAGCTGGAATATCAGATTCCTTTAAGGCATATTCCTCTGTCGCCGGAGCCACCACAGGCTCCACGGAGATCTGCTCAAATCCCTCATCCGCCAGATGCAGGACATCATTGGCAAAATCAAGGTTGTAATGGGTAAATGTGCCTCTCACATAATACTTCTGCTGATTCCTGCTGTCCGCAAATTTTTTGAACTTCGGCATGATCATGTCATAGCTGCCTGTACCCTTGCGGAACGGTCTCATGAAATCATGTACCTCTTTCCGACCATCCACACTGAGAACGACGTTTGCCATCTCCCGGTTGCAGAATTCCATGATCTCGTCACTTAAAAGCACCCCGTTGGTGGTCAGCGTAAACCGGAAATTCTTATTGTGCAGTTTCTCCTGCTCTCTTCCGTACGTCACCAGATCCTTCACGACCTGCCAGTTCACTGTCTCTTATACACATCTGACGCTGCCGACGACTTAATAGGTGTAGATC
>CAMTFT010000357.1 GCA_947071365.1 uncultured bacterium
TACACCTATTAAGTCGTCGGCAGCGTCAGATGTGTATAAGAGACAGTTCATAACGGGGTGAACAAGTTGGATAAATATGAATACAACCTCAAGCTTGAGGAAATTGATAAACTGGTGGATCAGGGTGATTATACGGAGGCGGCCAATCTGGCGGATACGATAGACTGGAGGAGAGTGCGCAATATCAGGACTCTCTGTCTGATCAGTGAGATATATGAGGCTTCCGGGAGACTGGAGGACAGCAAGAGCCTTCTTGTGAGGGCATACAAAAGGTCTCCGGTGGGAAGAACTGTTTTGTACCGGTTGGTGGAGATCACGACGGAGCTGCAGCAGTATGACGAAGCGATCGAGTATTACACAGAGTATGTGCAGGCGGCGCCGCATGACAACAACCGCTATATTTTGAAGTATAAGATCTATAAAGGCAGAGGCAGCTCTATTGAAGAGCTGATTGCGATACTTGAGGAGTATCTGGGACAGGAGTATACGGAGCGCTGGGCGTATGAGCTTGCGACTCTGTATCAGCAGTCGGGACAGATGCAAAAGTGCCTTGCTGCGTGTGATGACCTTGTACTGTGGTTCCACAGCGGAAAGTATGTGGCAAAGGCGCTGGAGCTGAAGAAGCGGTACGCTGCGCTGACTCCGAAGCAGCAGCAGATTTATGAGGAATGTATTCAGGAAAAGATGGAGGATTATCTGGATGATGCGGAGCCGGAAGAGGACAACATCATTCACAACGTGGAAAGCACGGATGGAGAAGTGATCGCAGAAACCATCATGGCTGAGACGGAAAAAGAGATCGCCAACCAGGTGACTGCGCGTAAGGCGGAGATGGAAAAGGCGTCAGGCAGTGAGCCGGAGCCGTCTGATTCATCTGAATCTTTACAGCAGACGAAGATTTTAAATAAAATTCATAAGACACCTTCACAGACGGAAGCTGCGCAGGAGGAAATGGCGGCGCAGGCGGAGCCCGCAGAGGAGGCAAAGGATCTGCAGGTGGAGCTGGCAAAGAGCATGCGGAAGATCATTTCCGGTGTCGTGAAGCGCACGGAGGAAAATGAAGATGATATTCCGGCAGCCGTTGATTCACAGGTTTCGAAAATTCAGAGGATCGAAGTGCCGGAGCCGGTAGAGCAGGTGGCAGGCCAGCTCTCTATTGATGATATTTTGCTTTCCATGAGTGACAAGGGCAAACGCATCACGGACGCGGTGCTCAGCACAGAGGAAGAAGCACAGGAGACGACATCAGAGGAGTCAGCCGGGGCAGCGGCAGAGACACGCAGGGCGGAAACAGAGAGTACAGACGAACCGCTGGAAGTGGAGACGATTGCGGTGCCGGAACCGGCAAAGAGTGTGACGGAAGCTGCTGCGGATGAGCTTACAGAGGTGCAGAAGGAAGCGCTTCGCTATACGAACCACCCGGAAAAGCTGCTCAGAAATAAAAACTCCCTGCCTACGTATTCAGAGGAGAAGGATGAGGATGACGACCTTGGAAAGACGCGCCGTATCGTGAATACGAAGGAAGAGCTGATGGAAGCTGCAAAGAAAGGGATCCTGGCGGAAAAGACGATTCGGATCCCGACAGAGGAGATCGCGAGCAGGATAAAAGAGGAAGCAGGGGATTATTCGGAGGATGGCTACCCATCAGAAGATTATGACGGGGAGGATTATCCGGCGGACGATGGAGAACTGTATGCGGAAGAGACGGCAGATGGGTATGACGAGGAATACGATGAGGATTACGACGAGGAATATTTGATGATTCCGTCTCACCTGAGAAATCTTTTCAGCGGCTTTACAGAGGTAGAGGGGCTGGAGGATCAGATTGCGAATGCGATCATACAGGCTGAGTCTAAAGGCGATGACAGGACATCCCGCAGTGGAAATATCCTGATCTTTGGTGCGCACGGTTCCGGCAAAACAACGCTTGCCATGAATCTTGCAAAGGCGATCGCACAGGATAAGGGCAATCAGGTCATGAAGATGGCCAAGATCTATGCGGCGGATCTGAACCGCAAGGATATTGCGGCAACGGTGGCGAAAATCGCCGGAGGCACGTTGATTATTGAGGAGGCCGGTGATCTGGAGCCAGGTACGGTGGAACAGCTTACGACAGCCATGGAGTTCCGCACAGACGGCCTGATCGTGATTCTGGAGGACGAACAGCAGTATATTCATGAGCTGCTGATGCGTCATCCGCGTTTCACTATGAAGTTCACCGCCCAGATCTATATACCGGAGTATACGGTAGAAGAGCTTGCCATGTTTGGTCAGATCTACGCGAATGCGCAGGATTATATGATTGGCGCTGATGCACAGGAAACGCTGCACCAGAAGCTGTCTGATGCAATGGAGACGGGCAATGCCGTTGCGATTACAGATGTGATAGATATAGTGAGCAGGGCAATTGCGAGGTCAAATAAGTTTTTCCGCAAGATATCGATGGGCAAGAAGCGGTATGATGAGAATGATTATATCATTCTGTTCCCGAAGGATTTTAAATAAGAAGACAACAAAACTGCGGCCGGTGTTTGCCGCAGTTTTTTGTAATGCATTTACAGGGGAGCCGCCGTTTAGAAGCCCAGTTCTTCTCCAATCAGAAAGACTTTGATACGCCCTTTGATCCGGTTGAACCTGGTAATGACTGTATGCGCGCAGATACAGTCGGGTGACAGGCAGTCTTTGCAGACACCGGTCTGGCTGCAAGGTGTGCGCAGGTTCAGACGCATGGCGTTTGGCGGAGCTGCGTTCGTATGTACCCGGGTGATGGCTGCCGGTACGTCCGCCGCGATTTTGTTCATGCCGGCGAGGATCATGACGTGGTCAGGCCCGTATATGAGAGCGGCCACACGGTTGCCGTTGCCGTCTATATTGACGAGTTCTCCGTCAGCGGTGATGGCGTTGGTGCTCATGAAATAATAATTGGCAGCAAAGGATCTTCTCTCCAGTGCTTTCTTTTCTTCTGGGGAGGATGCTGATGAGCGGTCGATCAGTTCGAGATCCGCGGACTTCAGTGCGTCCATCATGCCGGTCTGGGTCAGGGTCATTGAGCCTCCCCAGGAAACGGAGGAATGATCGGGAATCATAGCCATGATTTTTTCAACGGCTTCCCTGGCGGTCTTAAAATAATAGCCCTCCATCTGGCGTTTTTCCAGTCCCTTGATGACAGAGGCTGCCATCGTTTCATAATATTGTTCCATTGGGGTCATAG
>CAMTFT010000358.1 GCA_947071365.1 uncultured bacterium
ATATTAGGAGAGTGAGACGAATGCTGTTTAAAAATAATAAAGGAAAGAAAATTGTCATTGGGATGATCCATCTTGCCCCGTTTCCCGGCACACCTCAGTACGTGGAAGGAAATCTGGCAAGACTTGAGGAAAAAGTGCTGAAAGACGCAAAGGCGCTGAAAGACGGAGGCGCACATGGCGGACTTCTTCAAACAGAAGACTGGGTTTTTGAAAACAGGGATGCAACAGATCCGGTGCGGGTGGCGGCAATGTCTGCATTGATCAGTGTCGTGAGACATGAGATGGGGCCTGATTTTATAATTGGCTGCGGAATGCTGTGGAATGGAATGGTACCGGCACTTGCGGCAGCGAAAGGAGCAGGAGCTGATTTTGTTCATGGAAAAGTATTTCTCGGGGAAGCGCCTTCTCCGTATGGGACAGTGGTTGGACAGCCGTTTAAAACCATGATGTACAGGAAAATCATAGATGCTCAAAATGTAGACGTCGTTGCGTGCCTGACGGAACAGTTCACTGGAGAACAGTATGATAAGCACTATCTGCAGGATATGGCGTTTGAAGCCATGCGGATGGGGGCGGATGCGATTGAGATATCACACCCTGAGACGGAAGTGAACAACAGAATTTGCAGGGATATCAAGGAAAAAGGTGATTTCCCGATCCTTTTGCACGGAGGAACCGAGATCGAGGACTGTGTAAAAAAACTGGAGTTCGCAGATGCTGTCCTGGTAGGTAAGGCATTTGAGAATGGAGAACGTTTTGGATACGTCGTGGAAGACTGTGTTAAGAGGTATATGGAGCAGGTTGGAAATGCGTATGATATTACTTTGAATTTAAAGCGGGATTAGGTTTTGATAACAGTCTTTCTTCGGATGCCGGGAAATGTACGGATCGTCTGAGAGCCCTGCTGTCCACAATTTTGTTGTAATAAGTTGCGATTTACATGTGCCCGAAGGATATGGTATAATACGGTTGTTTATTGTGTACGAAAAGAGTATCATGCAGTTGCACATTGTATGGGGGAAAACGGTATCATGCAATGGCAGCCGGCAGAATGTAAAGGGGCGGAATAAAATGAACAAAAAATATGTGATCGGGCTTGATTACGGCACGCTTTCCGGCAGGGCAGTTCTGGTGGACTGCAGCGACGGCAGGGTGATCACCTCGGCTGTTAAGAATTATGAGCATGCGGTTATGGATCAGTGTCTTCCGGGAGGGGAAGCGCTTGTCGGCGCTGACTGGGCGCTTCAGTACCCGCAGGATTATCTGGATGTGCTGCAGGAGACCGTGCAGAAGGTAGTAGCTTCGGGTGGAGTTGCTGCGGAGGATATCATCGGAATAGGACTTGATTTTACTTCGTGTACGATGCTGCCGGTGGATGAGAAAAATGAACCATTGTGTGCGCAGGAACGGTTCAAAAGCGAGCCTCATGCATATGTGAAGCTCTGGAAACACCACGGAGGACAGCCGCAGGCGGACCGTATCAGTGCGCTTCTGGAAAAGCGCGGAGAGATCAACAATATTCAGTACGGAGGAAAGATATCCTCGGAGCTGCTGCTTCCGAAGATACTCCAGATCGTGGAAGAGGCTCCGGACGTGTATGAAGCGGCGGATCAGATCCTGGAGGCGGGAGACTGGCTGACCCAGAAGTTGACCGGAGGAAAAAAGCGCTCCGGAAATCTGGCGGGATACAAGGCGATGTGGACGCCGGAGACTGGCTATCCGTCGAAAGACTTTTTGAAGGAACTTTCTCCGATGCTGGAAAATCTGGCTGAGGACAAGCTGGGATCGGATATCGCACTGGCGGGAGAAGCAGCAGGATATCTGACCGGGGAATGGGCTGACAGGCTGGGACTGAAAGCGGGCATTCCGGTGGCGGCTGCGATCATCGATTCTCATGCCGGTATGCCGGGCAGCGGCGTTGGCAGCCCGGAGCATATGATGATGGTAGTCGGCACTTCCAGCGTCATGCTGGCGCTCTCAAAGCAGGGGTATGCGAAGAACGGAGTGGTGAGCGGTGTAAAGGCGGCGATCCTTCCTGATAACTTTGCTCTGGAATCCGGGCTTGCGGCGGTAGGTGATATGTTCGGCTGGTTCGTGGATAACGCAGTGCCGGAGGAATATGCAAAGCAGGCAGCCTCAGAGGGCATGAACCTGCATACGTACCTTTCAAAGAAGGCGGAAAAGCTCGTGCCGGGAGCCAACGGCCTTGTGGCTCTCGACTGGTGGAACGGCAACAAGACCCCGTACGTGGACGGCAGGCTTTCCGGCGCTCTGGTGGGCTGCAGGCTCTCCACAAAGCCGGAGGAGATCTACCGGGCGCTGATCGAGGCAACGGCTTTCGGTACGCGGAAGATTCTTGACCTGTTTACGGAAGCCGGAGCTGATATTCAGATGATCATAGCCAGCGGCGGGATCGCGGAGAAAAACCCGCTTCTGATGCAGATCTATTCAGACGTTTTGAACCGTGAGATCATGGTATCCGATACGGATCAGACGGCGGCTCTCGGTTCTGCCATGTATGCGTCTGTGGCAGCCAAAGAAGAAAAGGGTGGATATGATACGATCGGAGAAGCAGTCTCCTGTATGGCGCACCTCAAGGATCTGGTGTACAGGCCGGATGCAGACCGGGTGGAGCGTTACAATAAGCTTTATGAGGTCTACTGTGAGCTGGTGGATATGTTCGATCCGAAGAAATGCTCTGTTATGAGCAGGCTGCACGAACTGCGGCAGGGCTGATGCTGCAAAAAATTTTCCTAAAATGCGGAAAAAGCTTGACTTCCCCCGTATAGATATGTTATTCTATACGGGCGTATGGAAGCAGGCTTTTTTTTTATGCCTAAAAAACAGCGGGTTTCCGCTGACGTAAACTAACAAGGAGAGCGAGGTGGAAGTTGTGCGTGTAAGAATCACATTGGCATGTACAGAGTGTAAGCAGCGTAATTACAACATGACGAAGGATAAGAAAACGCATCCTGACAGAATGGAAACGAAGAAATACTGTCGTTTCTGCAGAACACACACGTTACACAAGGAAACGAAATAATCGGTAGACCGTGCAAAGGAAGTGAGAACATGGCAGAAAAAGCTGAAAAGAGTTTAAAGAAAAGCTGGTTCAGTGGCCTGAAGGCTGAATTCAAAAAAATCATCTGGCCGGATCAGAAATCACTGGTGAAACAGACAGGTGCTGTCGTTGCCGTTTCTATCGTAC
>CAMTFT010000359.1 GCA_947071365.1 uncultured bacterium
TGGATGATGAACGGGAAGAGCGGGAAGGAATTGAATATTTGATCAGAAAGTATCAATACCCCCTGAAGGTGGCCCAGGCGCCAAACGGCGCAAAGGCGCTGGAGTATCTGGAACGTCAGGCTGTGGATATTCTCTTTACGGATGTCAAGATGCCGGTGATGGACGGGTTGGAGCTTGCCAAACAGGTGAACCACAGATTTCCACAGATCAGGATCATTATTTTCAGTGCATACGGGGAATTTGATTACGCGAAGCGGGCGCTGGAGGCAAATGCGGTCAATTACCTGCTGAAGCCGATCGAGGTAGAAGAATTCCGCGATGTGATGGAAAAACTGCTGGCGGATATCCGGCGGACAAAGGAGCAGCAGGAGGTACGGGAGCAGGAAAATCTGCAGAGCACGCAGAACGCGTTTTACCGGATACTGACAGGGGCACATCTGACGGAAACGGAGCACGGAAGAATACAAAAGCATCTGTTTTCGGGAAACGGCGACTGCAGACTGGTGCATGTGGAGTGTACCGACCGTTTTTTTGAAAAATGGGAAGAGCTGTTTTTGAGTTTTGTAAAAATGTATCTGGGAGGACAGACGGAGTATATCAATCTGTATCCGAATGAGGCGTGCCTGCTGATACGGGAGAAACGGTTGCTGGACAAAACGTACCTGAAGGAGCAGCTTGTAAAGATGGCCAGAGATGCGGCCTCCTATACGAAAACGGATCTGACCGTCATTGTGGGGAAGTGTATCTCTTCCACAGAGGAGCTTGAAAGGGAGACAAGGACGATATACGAGATTCAGCGAGAAGTCTTCGGCTTCGGCAATCAGATCATCTGGACGGAGGGCACTCTGGCGTCGGAGCATTATTCCAGCGATGTGGAGGCAATGCGGAAGCAGTTGATCCTTGCGATAGAGGCGGGCCATGCAGAACTGATACGGAAGTGCTCAAGGGAGTTGGCGGACGCCATCGTGCGCAGCGGCAAGGTCAGCAAGATCTATGTTCAGAACATTTTTTACACGGTCTTCCAGACGATGTATGACAAAAATCCAGACATCCGGTATGAGCGGATCCTGAATTCCTCAGATGAAATGTTTTACGCCAACAGCGCGAAAAGTATCATCGATTTCTTTTTGCAGAATATTGATGAGATGCTGGACGGCCTGATAGAGAGGGAACAGGATGATTCGGCTGATATCCAGAAGATCAAACGGCTGGTGGAAAAGGAGTATATGGAGGATATCAACCTGGGCTATGTGGCGAAGCAGGTGCATCTCGCACCGGCGTACGTCAGCTATATTTTCAAAAAAGAGACGGGCCAGACGCTGATCAAATATATCACAGAGGTCAGAATGGAAAAAGCCAGAATGCTTCTGGAGGAGGATGAGCTGAAGATCGTCCAGATCGCAAAAGCCTGCGGATACGAAAATCAATCGTATTTCAACCGGGCGTTTAAAAATTATTTTGGCGTGACTCCAAAGCAGTTTAAGGAGCGATAGGAAGGCAGGGCTGTATGAAAAGAATTGTTCACTGGTATTATGGAAAGGCAAGTATAAGGAAGAAGCTCGTCATCAGTTATCTGATCCTGGTGCTGATTCCGGTGATCGTACTCGGCGTGTATTCATACCACAACGCGATCGACAATCTGATCGAGCAGACAAGAGACGCCATCAACAGCAACGTTTCTATTATTTCGTATTCGCTGCAGGTAAACATCGACCGCGAGGAGGACAACCTGAAATATCTTTCCTACAATAAGGATTTCCGTGAAAAACTGGAGAACGGCAAGCAGAATACGCTGGCGCTGGCTCAGGAGCTGAATCGCTCGGTGGAGCCTGTTTTCTGGTATTTTATTACGAGCGACCGGAATATGAAGGGGCTTGAAATTTATTCATCGCATATTGAGCAGGATATCGGAAGCTTTCTGAAAACTCAGGATAAATGCAGGGATGAGAAGCTTGCCGCGTATCACCAGACGGAATTCGGGACGCTCTGGAGCTTTGACGGGGAGCATATTTATGCGACGCGGACGCTGCTGGACGGCGGCACTTCGTCGGAACCGATTGGAATTATGAAGCTGGAGGTATATCCGGAGCGTTTTGTGGAGTCCCTCTACAAGTCCCAGTTTCTGGAGAACGGCGTTGTCCTGCTGGACGGGGAAAATCGGGTGATCGGCCACCGGGCGATCTCAAATGAACGTCTTGAGCAGGAGATCGCCGGGAGTATCCATACGGGAGATGAAAAGGGGCTGTATGAGACGGATTCGTATATTCTTGCAGCGGAATCGCCTTTCACGAATGGGTGGCAGATGTTTTATTATATCGATAAAGCGGAGATATCCGGAGATATGAAGGAGATCTTCCGCAATACGCTGCTGGTGACGGGTGTCTGTCTTGTGCTGATCACGATACTGATCAGCATGGTTTCGAAGTTTTTAAGCTCCAGGATCCTGAAGCTGAAGCACTGTGCGGAAAAGGTCGGCGCCGGTGATTTTGACGTGGCGGTGGAGACGGGATACACGGATGAAATCGGTGTTGTGGCGGACAGCTTTGCGGTCATGTGCAACAAAATAAATGAAATGATGAGCCAGATGTACCGGCTGGGTCTGGAAAAAAGAGCCACAGAGCTGAATGCGCTGCAGGCGATGATCAATCCTCATTTTCTTTACAACTGCCTTTCCAGCATCAAGTGGAAGGCAATACGCTCCGAACAGGAGGATATTGCGGATATTACCGGGCACCTTGCCAGATTCTACCGCACCTCGCTCAATGAGGGAAAGCAGATTACCGTGGTGGCAAAGGAGATGGAGAATATCAGATCGTATCTGGAACTGCAGAGCAGGATGCATGAGGGCAGCTTCGATGTGGAGTACCAGATCGCAGAGAAGGGACTGGACTGTGAGATGCCGAATTTTCTGCTGCAGCCGATCGTGGAGAATGCCATCTGTCACGGCATAGATTACTGTGAGGAAGGACAGCGGGGCTATATCAGGATCGTGTTTGAGCCAAAGGAGCAGTATCTCGTGTTCCGGGTATATAATAACGGGCCGGAGCTTGAAGCGAGTCAGCTTGAAAAAATTCTGAAGGAGCCGGGCAAGGGGTACGGACTCTGCAATATCCAGGAGCGGATACGGATGTATTACGATGAAAGCTGCAGTGTGTCCGCCCTGTCTCTTATACACATCTGACGCTGCCGACGACTTAATAGGTGTA
>CAMTFT010000360.1 GCA_947071365.1 uncultured bacterium
CGCGATAATAAACGATAGGTTAAGATATCAGCATAGCAGGAGGTGGGATAAATGGATATCTGTCAACTGCAATATTTCGTTTCAGCAGCCAGTATCGGCAACTTTACGCTGGCGGCGCTGGAAAACAATATCTCGCAATCATCTTTTTCGAAACAGATCATGAATCTGGAGAATGAATTGGGGGCGGAGCTTTTTATAAGAAAAAAGAGAACGATAGAGCTTACTCCGGCGGGAGAACGGTTTCAGGAGTATGCATTCCGGATGCTGAATACATATCGGGAGATGCTGCGTGGAATGGAGAGTTACTCGGCTTTTCAGACGTTGCCTGTCAGCATCGCATCAATTCCGGTACTGAAGTCATACGCATTGGACGAGATCGTTTTTCGCTTGAAAAATCAGTATCCGGATATCATCTTCAGTATTTCTGAACGGGCGGAGAGCACGGAGGTGCGTCAGCTTCTGCACCGCGGGGAATGTGATTTCGCTATTTTACGGACAGATTTTCTGGAAAAGGACAAGTATGATATCTATCCGATCGTGGAGGATCGTCTGGTGGCAGTCCTTCCTGTTGATCATCCGCTGGCAGGACGGGAGAGAATTTCGCTTCGCGAATTAAAGAATGAACAGTTTGCCATGTCGCCGGAGGGGACGGATCTGTGTACGATTTCGAGAAATGCATGTATTTCGCGGGGATTTCGCCCGGAGGTATCGTATATTACCAGCGGCAACATCGATCTGACCCTTGATATTGTCGAAAAACAGAAGGTCGCCTATCTGGCATTTGATAAAGTTATCAGTTATTCTACGAAGAACCGGAGCCAGTGTAAGATCGTAGAACTGGAAGAAACGATCACAAGTTATACGGCTTTTGTCTCCATCAGGACAAGGACGGCAACGAGAGCGCATACGAAAGTGGCGCAGTTTCTTGAGAAAGAGTACAGAAAAGAAGGGGATGGAAAACAGCCGGATTGAATGCAAATTCGTAATGATTGCATTCTGAAATTGAATTGCTTCAAAAGGTAAATTTCGCTATGATAAATGTATCAGGATTGCGCCTGGATACATAAAAAGTTCATAAAAGAGGGGGATTTACCATGAAGAAAATGTATGGTGTTAATACACCGATCTCCTGCCCGATGAAGAATGGCGGAGAAGAAGTTGATTATGAAAGCCTGAAGTCGCTTTGTAATTATTTGATTGAAAAGGGAGTTCATGGCCTGTATCCGAACGGTTCTACCGGTGAAATGTGTTATCTGACTCTGGAGGAACGGAAAAAGGTTCTGGAGTGTGTTCTTGAGGCAAACCAGGGACGTGTTCAGGTATTTTCCATGGTAGGCGCATTGACTACTAAGGATACGATTGAACTGGCTCAGCATGCCGAGCGTGTGGGTGCAGATGGTATTGGAGTTGTGACACCGTACTATTTCAAGCTGGATGAGGAGGAACTGGTTCAGTATTACGTGGACGTGGCTTCCAGCGTATCAGAGGATTTTTCGATTTATATGTATGGAATTCCGCAGCTTGCGGTAAATGATATTACTCCTGCGCTGGCAGAGAAGGTTGCTCAGAAATGCCCGAACGTAGTCGGCATCAAGTACAGCTATCCGGATATGCCGCGTCTGCTGCAGTTCATGAACGTGCGCGGAGGAGATTTTTCTGTTCTGGCAGGCCCGGATGATCTGTTTTACGCGCTGATCGCTTCCGGCGGTGACGGCACGATTTCAGGAAATTCCAATGTGATCCCGGAACATTATGTAGCGATCTATGACGCTTATAAGGCCGGAAATTATGAGCTGGCGGCGAAGCTGCAGGCAAAGGTAAACCGCCTCATTGCCTATATCAGCGGTCCGAACAATATGTCCAGATATAAAGTGGGATTAAAGCACAGAGGTATCATTGCTGACGCGTCAGTGAGAAAGCCGCTGCGTGATATCACCCCGGCAGAGGAAAAAGAATACCTCGAGGCGATCGAAGCAATGAATTATCTGGATGTTACGAAGCTTTGATTATAAAGACAGTAGTTTTCACTTAAAGAAGGACAATAAAAGGTGCCCCTGATCGTCGGGGGCACTTTTTAAATGGACTGATGAAGTGTTGCCTGATGAAGGTAGTAGCAGAGATATTCAACGAGCTCGCGATCCTTCAGGTTCTGGATCGGATCGGCGCCGAGCTGCTCACGAATCTTGTCCAGCCGGAATGCCAGCGTGTTTTTGTGGATGAAGAGCTGATTGCTGCTCTGCTGAAAATTGTAGTTGTTTTCATGCAGGACATCCATGTGGCACGTAAGCTGCTGTGAAAATTTCGGTGAATATCCCACAGAAAATATCTCAAAAATCTTGTGCAGCTCGATCAATGGGAGCTTCGACTTCAGATATTCTCCAATATGCTCATAGAAATAGACTCCGACGTTTTCGGACCTTTTAACGGTTTCTTCGAGCCACAGCGCTTTTTCATAGCTGTACTTGTAGTTGGCAGGATTTATCTGCATCGGGCCGACATTTACCTTGATCTGTATGGAATGCACACGGCACCAGGAGAGCAGATTTTTTAAGTAATCACCGATATAAAAACGGTAATTTTCAAAGAAGCCATCCAGTGATTCAGGATATGAGAGAAACAAAACAAGATGGCCTGTATCGTCTGTAAGAAAAATATCCTGAACAGACAAAGGAAGCAGCTCTTTGGCTTTTGACGGCAATTGCTGCTGAAAGCTGTTTTGTACAGAAAGTACCACCGGAATACGGGGTAGATCCCTGCGGTATCCCAGAGAATCAAACAGTTCATTTACTTTATGCAGATCTTCCGGTTCCACATCCAGATACAGAAGGTAATTCAGAAGCTGCTCTTTTGCATTGCTGTGGTAAGTCGAAGTGCTTTTCCCGAATTCGCGCTCCATAAGCAATTCTATAAGCTTTTTGATGACAGGGGCAACGGTCCGGACCGTATCAACAGGGCCGGTAATGCCAACGATTCCGGCCAGCTTTTTCCGGTAAAAAAAGGTCATATTGATGCCTGGCTTCACACCCAGAAAATCACTGTCATCTGTCACTTCCATTATATCAATATTTTCCTGAACCATCCGGTAAGCAACCTCATGGAATTTTCCGATCCTGTTGGGATCGCTGCTGGACAGAACAATGCCGGACTTATTCATGATATTGATACTGTCTCTTATACACATCTGACGCTGCCGACGACTTAATAGG
>CAMTFT010000361.1 GCA_947071365.1 uncultured bacterium
CTCTGAATGAGATCGGCGTAACGGGCATGACAGTCACGAACGTTTTAGTCTGCGGCGTACAGAAGGGCAAGGCAGAATATTACCGCGGCGTTCAGATGGATCTCAATCTGCTTCCGAAGATTCAGGTTGACGTAGTCGTCAGCAAAGTTGCACCGGAAGCGGTAATTAAGGCGGCAAAGAAGGCGTTGTACACGGGACATATCGGTGACGGAAAGATTTTCGTATACAATGTGGCGAATGTCGTAAAGGTACGTACCGGTGAAGAGGGCTTTGACGCATTGCAGGGAGAGGATTTCTTCTAGTACAGCAGTTGTCGGATAACCGGCAGCGGACATCCGAAAGGGGATGTGGCTGCCGGTTTTGCTTTGCTTATAATTTGAGTGATACAGTGGCCGGAATTGATGTTCCGGTCATTTTGTGTTATACTGGCCTGGTACTTTACGTGCGGCGGTACGTATATAAAGACAAAGCTGTGAAGAAGAGGAGTGGATAAAATGAAAAGTTCAGTAACGAGAGAGGAAGCATTGGCACTTTTACAGAAATATAATAAGGAGCCTTTTCATATTCAGCATGCGCTGACGGTGGAAGGCGCGATGTGCTGGTTCGCCTGCGAGCTGGGATACGGAGAAGAGGAAGAATACTGGGGAATCACGGGATTATTGCATGACATTGATTTTGAGCTGTACCCGGAGGAGCATTGCCAGAAGGCTCCGGAGCTTCTGAAGGAAGGCGGCGTAAGCGATGAGATGATCTATTCGATCTGCAGTCATGGATACGGCATCTGCTGTGACGTGGAGCCGAAGCATGAGATGGAAAAGGTGCTGTTTGCTGCGGATGAGCTGACCGGTCTGATCGGGGCGGCGGCCAGGATGCGTCCGTCGAAGAGCGTGATGGATATGGAGGTTTCCAGTTTAAAGAAGAAATTTAAGGATAAACGTTTTGCGGCGGGCTGCTCCAGAGATGTCATTAAGACGGGGGCGGAGCGTCTCGGCTGGTCTTTGGAGGAGCTGATGGAAAAAACAATTCTTGCCATGCGTTCCTGCGAAGCACAGATCGCGGAGGCGATGCAGAAATATGAAGCCTGAGCCTGAAACTTTCAGGAAGAGGGGAGGATGGAATGGCAGATAATAAAAAGAAGAGAGATCTTCCGATAACGGGGATACTGATTGCGGTCGTTGTCGTGCTGGCGGTATGCGTTGCGGTTCTGGGATGGCTGGTAATGACGAAGGAGAAATCCGGGAGCAGCGGAGAAGGCCAAAGGCAGACAGTGGAGACGGGATCGATAGAAAAGAAAGCGGCGGCAGGAAAGCCTGAGGCGGAGAGAGAAGCAGAAGCAGTGGATGGTCAGCGTGAGATGGAAAGCGGATCAGAAACAGTGGATGGTCAGCATGAGATGGAAAGCGGATCAGAAACAGTGGACAGTCAGCGCGGGATGGAAAGCGGATCAGAAACAGTGGATAGTCAGCGTGGGATGGAAAGCGGATCAGAAACAGTGGACAGTCAGCGTGAGATGAAAAGTGAGTCAGAAGCAACGGGCAGCCGGTCTGAGACAAAAAGCGAATCAGAGTCAACGGATGAGCCTGAGACAGAACGTGAATCAAAGGCGACAGACGAGTCTGAGGTGGAGAGTGAATCAGAAGCGGCAGGCGAGTCAGAGACAGAACGTGAATCAGAAACGGAGAGCGAGTCTGAAAAAGAGATTGAGTCTGAAACAGAGATCGAGGAAAAGCTCGTGGTGGCCATCGACCCGGGACATCAGGGAAGCTGGGTAAATATGAGTGACACAGAGCCGAATGGCCCGGGTTCCTCTGAGATGAAGGCGAAAGCGTCAACGGGTACGCAGGGATCATTCAGCGGCAAGCCGGAATATGAGCTGAATCTGGAAATTTCACTGCTGCTTCGGGATGAGCTGGAGAAGCGCGGATATGAAGTGATCCTTACAAGGGAGGACAATGATACGGCGATCAGCAATGCCGAGCGGGCCCAGATGGCCTATGAGCAGGGCGGAGATATCTATGTCCGCATCCATGCGAATGGTTCGGACAACTCCGGTGTGAGCGGTGCGCTGGCAATGGTGCCGTCCTCATCCAATCCATATGTGGGTTATCTGGCAGAGGATTCTTACCTGCTGGCAGACTGCATTTTAAATGCATATTGCAGTAAGGCTTCTTTCCAGTCCCTTGGCATCCAGTATTATGACAATATGACAGGTATCAACTGGAGCCAGCTTCCGGTAATGATCCTGGAAATGGGCTTTATGACGAATCAGTCCGATGATCTGCGGATGGCGGATGCTTCGGTGCAGCCGCTGATGGCGGAGGGAATCGCGGACGGAATTGACCGCTATTTTACCGAGAAGGGGATGAAAAAGAAAGAGGTATCTCCGGAGGCAAAGGCGAAGATGGATGCTTTGCTGGAACGACTCGGTGAGGATTACGTTTACCCGGCTGTGGAGCAGGGTGAAAAGTGGGCAGTAACTGTTAAAGATCTTGATACAGGTGCGCAGGGAAGCCTGGGCGGCGATCAGTCGATGAAATCGGCCAGCATCATCAAGGTATTTATCATGGCGGCCATTTATGACAAGGTGTGCTATCCGTCTTCGGAGGAACGCCATATCTCCTTCCCGGAGTCGTATGATGGGGAGCTGAAGCAGCTTATTACGGATATGATTACGGTGAGTGACAATGATGCGGCGAATACTCTGATTGAGAGGCTGGGGAACGGTGATGTGCAGGCAGGTATGGCAGTTGTAAACCAGTTCTGCGAGGAAAACGGATATACGGCCACGTCGCTGGGACGAAGATTTCTGGAGCAGAATCCCTCTGGCGATAATTTTACCTCGGCGGAGGATTGCTGCCGCTTGCTGGAGAGCATTTATACCGGTACGTGCGTATGCCCCGAGGCTTCCGCAAAGATGTATGAATACCTGAAAAATCAGACCAGAAAGAACAAGATTCCGGCGGGGCTTTCCGGAACGACGGCCACAGCGTCGAATAAGACGGGAGAACTGGCGGGGGATTACGGTGACTATGTGGAAAATGATATTGCTGTCGTGGAGGACGGCGATTCCGCTTACGTGCTGTGCGTGATGAGCGGGGAGCTGAAAGATAATGGAAGTGCGATAGAGAGGATCGCGTCTATTTCAAGGACAGTATATGAGCCTGTCTCTTATACACATCTCCGAGCCCACGAGACGGAGCTACATC
>CAMTFT010000362.1 GCA_947071365.1 uncultured bacterium
GTCGTCGGCAGCGTCAGATGTGTATAAGAGACAGGTTTGGCGGTGCGTATATTTCCTCCACATATCAATTGGTTTTAATTTACATCGTTTTGATAATTTTCCTGATGTTCCGCCCGAAGGGACTCTTCCAGGAAAAAATTCAGGAAAAGGCATAGGAGGGAAGTATGTTGCTGAAAAAGAAAATAAACCCTCTGGGAATTGCAGCAGCGGTTGTCTGTGTATTGCTACTGGCATTTTTACCGAATGTTTCGTCTACTTATACGACACACGTACTTAGCGTGGCTATGATTTCTTACCTTTGTGTACTCAGCGTATACGTTCTGCTGGGGATGTGCGGACAGAATTCCTTCGCGCAGGCAGGACTGTGGGGAGCCGGCGCATATGTGGCAGGAAATATTCTGACGAAGACGGCAGGCGGTTCTGTGGTTGCATTTGTGGCGGCAGTTCTCGGTACAGCGCTTCTGGCTTTCGTTTTGGGATTTGCGTTTTTCAGGCTGAGAGCGTATTATTTCACCTTTGCATCCATCGGTTTAATGACGATTTTTAACGGTATTTTTATGAACTGGGCTGCATTTTCCGGCGGAGCGGTTGGTATGAAAGAAATTCCTTCCTTCCACCTTTTCGGTTGGATCGCTGAGAGCGAGAGGAGCAAGTTTTATATAATTTTTGCTGTGGCGATCGTAGCCACGCTCTTGATACAGATTTTGTTCCATTCTTCTCTTGGAAGATCCTTTATGGCGATTCGGGACAATGAAATGACAGCGGACAGTATGGGAATCAATGCGCTGCTGACGAAGAGTATTGCGTTTGCAATTTCCGGAGCTTTGTGCGGGGCAGCCGGGGCATTGTATGCATCCCTTTCCGGATACCTCAGCTACCAGAGCTTTACGTACAATCAGTCAACGATCTATCTGATCATGATTATGATTGGGGGAACGATCTCTCCAGTCGGAGCGATTATCGGAACTGTGGTGATTACACTGCTTCAGGAAGGATTTCGGTTTATGCAGGATTACATGCAGTTTATTTATGGCGTGGGTGTTATTATTTTAATGATCATCCAGCCGGAAGGAATACTGGGAGGAGGAAAGGCGCTTTATGAACGATGGAAGAAACGCAGCCAGAAAGCCACTGCTGGTATTAAATAATGTGTGTAAAAATTTCGGAGGCGTCGTAGCGGCAAAGAATATTTCACTGGAAATTTTCGGCGGTGAAGTGGTGGGACTGATTGGCCCGAACGGTGCGGGGAAAACGACACTGATCAATCTGATTACAGGTGTTTATAAGGTAAGCGATGGCACAATGGTCTTTGGGGGAAAAGATATTACAAAGCTTCCTGTATATAAACGGGCGCGTGACGGTATCGGGCGGACATTTCAGCATCCCCATTTGCTGGATCGCTGTGACGTGTGGACGAACATTATTATGGGAAGCGATATGGCGGCCAGAAAGGGAAGTAAGGCGGAAGTGGAAAAAGAGCTGCCGGAGATTTTGGACTGCTGCGGAATGAAAAATATCAATTTAAATGCGCCTTTAAGCGAGTTGTCCTATGGTCAGCAAAAGCTTTTAGAGGTAGTTCGGGTACTGCTCAGCCATCCTTCGCTGCTGCTTCTGGATGAACCGGCTGCAGGGTTGAACAACCGTGAAACGCAGTACGTGGCAGAATTGATTCGGTATGCGGTAAAGCAGGGGATAGGAGTGCTTTTGATCGAGCATTCCATGGAACTTGTGATGAGTATTTGCGACAGGATCACTGTTTTAAATTTTGGCCAGCAGATTGCTACCGGCGTGCCGGATGAAATTCAGAATAATCAGGAAGTAATCACGGCTTATCTGGGAGGAGGCGATGACGATGCTGATGATTGAACATCTGACCGCAAGGTATGGGAGCATTGAAGCGCTCCACGGCATTAGCATCCAGGTGAAGCCGGGAGAGATGGTGGCGCTGGTGGGCGCGAACGGAGCCGGTAAAACGACGCTGCTCAACAGCATTTCCGGTTCTGTATCCACTACTGGAAGCATCACGTTTTGCGGAACAGAAATTTCAAAAACGAAGGCAGCCGCCATTGCCCGGAAGGGGCTTTTGCAGGTGCCGGAGGGACGCCATGTATTCCCGGGTCTTACAGTGGAACAAAATTTGCTGGTGGGTACTGTGGCAAATAAGGGTATGCGGCTGACTCCTGGCGATAATTCCAAAGATATGGAGATGGTATTTGAAATTTTTCCGAGACTGAAGGAACGCAGGAACCAACTGGCCTGGAGTATGAGCGGCGGCGAACAGCAGATGCTGGCTATTGGACGGGCATTGATGGGTCATCCCAAGCTGTTGATGCTGGATGAGCCGAGTATGGGTCTGGCCCCTATTGTAATAGAAGAGCTGTTTAGTAAAATCGTAGAGATCAACAAAAGCGGTGTGCCGATTTTGATGGTGGAGCAGAATGCGAGATTGGCTCTTAAGGTATCAGATCGGGCATATATTCTGGAGAGGGGAACTATCACAGCGGAGGGCGCTTCAAAAGACCTGTTGCATGATCCGAAGGTGCAGGAGGCATATTTGGGTAAAAAGGTAAATACGGAAACGGAGGAGAAGTAGGTATGGTTGTATCGGTTGGAAGTGATCATTGCGGATACCGCATGAAATTGGAAATGATTAAAGTATTAAAGGATTGGGGCTATGAAGTGATAGATAACGGATGTGATGATGACAGCCGCCCCTCCTATTTTCCGGAAATAGCAAAAGCAGTATGCAGGCATATTCAGGATGGCACAGCCCAGAAAGCAATCATGTTCTGCGGCACCGGCGTGGGAGCAGCCATCGCCTGCAACAAAATTCCAGGTGTGAGGGCATCCATCATCCATGATGTACACTGTGCTCATCAGGCGGTGGAGCATGACGACGTACAGGTGATGTGCCTGGGCAGTAAGATCGTGGGAGAGTGGCTGGTGCCGGATCTGATGAAGGTATTTCTGGAGGCAAAGGCAAACCAGGATGACTGGACTCCGAAGGTAGTGAAAATGCTGGACGAAATGGATGGAAAAATATAATATCTGATTTGCCTGGAAAACAGGAAGGAAGAAACGATAGCATCTCGTAGCTGGCGGGGTGCTATTTTTATGGAATATTTTAATTGCATCTGGCGACAAAATTTACTACAATAGAAAAAAGAAAGTTGGAGGAGATGAGGGA
>CAMTFT010000363.1 GCA_947071365.1 uncultured bacterium
AACCGTAGCGACAACGGGATATATCAATACCGTTCCGGGCGGAATGAATATCGTGGCTGAAAAAGTGGAATTTACGGTTGACATACGTTCCAGCAACAACGACAATATTAATGATATTACAAGAAGGATACGGGCAGCTCTGGATCATGAGACGAAGGAGATGGGCGGAAGCTACGAGATGGACAACAAGCTGACGATCACTCCGGTCATGCTGTCTGAGGAAATGCTTCAGATCATGGAGGATGACTGTAAGGAGAAGGGCTATAGCTGCAAACGCCTTGCAAGCGGTGCAGGCCACGACGCTCTGGAGATCGGTCAGGTCATTCCGACCGTTATGCTGTTCGTACCGAGCAAAGACGGAAGAAGCCACTGTCCGGTAGAATTTACGAAGTACAGTGATTTTGCGAAGGCTTCAGTTATCATGACAGACCTTGCGCAGAAGCTTCTGGAAAAATAAGACATAAGGTGGGAAATGTTCATGGAACAGGAAAAAAATCCAGTTTATAAAAAAGAAAATATGCGCCTTCTCAGACGTCACCTGGGGCTTACACAGAAGGAGTTTATTGACCTGTTTTTATTGGATGAGAATGGGAAACCATCCATGAGCGTCGCTACATATTCAAATCTGGAGTCAAAGGGTGGAGAGAGAGTGAAAGAAGTCATTCTTGCCGCTTCCGAGAAGATGGGAGTAGACTCCGTGATATTTTCAATGGCGCCGGAGGAGTTTGCGGTAAAGGCCGATGTGCTCCTGCCAGCCAGTATTGACCAGGATGATCTGCACCAAAACGGGGTGAAAAAAGGAAATATTGACCAGCTTCTGAACCGTCTGACGATGTATTTTGCAGAGCAGATTTTTGAGGGAAAGCTCAAAAAAGGAGATAAGATCGAATCAGACCGGGTGCTGGCAGCAAAGCTGGATGTGGGCCGTTCTGCCATCCGGGAAGCGCTGAAGGTGCTGGATGTCATGGGGATGATCGATATTTGCCCCGGACAGGGAAGCTACATCAGCAGCAAGGAAGAAAACTTTTTCATCATACCACTGTCCTGGTCGCTGTTTTTGAACGGCGGCCAGGTGGAAGAAATACTGGTGGTGCGGAATCTTTTGGAAGTAAAGGCGGCGGAGCTCGCAGCAGACTGCAAAAATGAGGAGAGCCTTGCCAGACTTTACGATACGTTTCACCGGCTGCACAGTACGTACGTGCAGAAGGATTACAAGGAATTTCTGGAGGAAGATCTTAAGTTTCATCTGTGTATCGCTGAGTGTTCGGGCAATTCCGTCATATACAGCATGATACAGACGATCCGCAACCTGATGAAGCATGTCAGCGGAACGGGTATGGTGGATGAAACGCAGTTGAGTGAGATTTACGAAGAGCATCAAAAGGTCTATGGTCTTATCATAGCCCGGGACGGAAAGGGTGCGGCCGCCGCGATGCGTGAGCATCTGGAGCGGGCGGCGCTGCGGTATAACTTCCAGTAAGGGCAGAGCCAGGTGACCTTACAGAAACTGGTAAAATACAGTATGTATATTTGAGAAAAGGGAAAACATATGGAAAAGAAAAAAGGGTTACAAATATCATTAACTACCCAGATCATGATTGCCACGGTAGGCGGTATCGTATTTGGTTCAATCGTTGGCCCCTGGGCTGCAAACCTGAAATTTATCGGTGACATTTTCATTCGTCTGATTCAGATGTCCGTCGTACTTCTCGTTATGTCCGCAGTTGCAGCGGCAGTTGGCGGTGGAGACAGCAAGGATGTTGGAAAGATGGGCTTCCATACCTTTAAGTGGATCATCTTCTTTACACTGATTTCAGCAGCTCTCGGTATGATTTTATCCATGATCATCAGACCGGGTATCGGCATCGAAATCGCAAGTGCAGACGCGATTGCTGAGACAGAGGTACAGTCAGCTTCTCTCCAGGAAACGATTCTGAATTTTGTTCCGACAAACATCATCGGCTCCATGGCAAGCGGCAGCATGGTTCCATGTATCGTATTCTCCCTGATGTTTGGTGTTGCGATGAGCGCATACACAAAAGAGACCGGAAATACGATCATTGTTAACTGGGTAAAGGGTATCAACGCAGTAGTTACGAATATCATCAAGATGGTTATGAATGTAGCTCCGATCGGTATTTTCTGCCTTCTGGCAAACGTTGCAGGCGCAACAGGATTTAAGGTAATCGTTCCGATGCTGAAATTCCTCGGTTTGCTCCTGATCGGTGATGCGATCCAGTTTGTTGCATACGGCCCGCTGACGGCAGCTCTGTGCAAGGTAAACCTGTTCAAGATGCCGAAGAAATTTGCGAAAATGTCCATGATGGCTGTTACAACGACTTCCGGCGCTATCTGCCTTCCGACCAAAATGGAAGATGAAGTGACGAAGTTCGGCGTAAGCCGTAAGGTCGCTGACTTTACCGGCCCGATCACCATGTCCATGAACAGTTGCGGTGCAGCTCAGTGTTACGTGGCAGCTATCTTCTTTATGGCACAGGCAACAGGCATCAGCATGACACCGTATCAGATGGGAATGGCGATCCTGCTTTCCTGCCTGATGTGCATGGGTACGATTTCCGTACCGGGCGGTTCCGTTATCGTTTACACATTCCTGGCATCCTCTCTGGGACTTCCGCTTGAGAGTATCGCAGTTCTGATCGGTATCGACTGGTTCGCAGGAATGTTCCGTACACTGATGAACGTAGACGTAGACGTTATGGTAGGTATGCTGGTAGCAAGCAAGCTCGGCGAGCTGGATCATGATGTATACGACGAGAAGAAAACTGTTCAGTATTAATTAAAGCTATTTGATTACTTTTATTCCTCCAGAAAAGGGGCTGTGGATGGCGTGGCTGTCCTCGTCCCCTGTTTTTTTCTGCCGGAGGAATCAGTTGTTTCCAAAATGGAAATAAATGTAGCAACCTTTTCAGCGTTTTTGCTATTTTTTTATTAATGAAAAATGTCGAACTAATTCATATACTAATCTTTTTTCAGTGTCATCCAGAGTGGAAATGTCTATTGAAGCATTTGTTTTTAATCCCAGAATGTAATCGGTTGATACATGGAAAAGCTGGGCTAATTCTACAATGTATGTTGTTGATGGGACGGAAATGCCCATTTCCCATGCATTCACACTGCTCCTGTCTCTTATACACATCTGACGCTGCCGACGACTTAATAGGTGTA
>CAMTFT010000364.1 GCA_947071365.1 uncultured bacterium
CTCAAAATGAATGTTGAAAATTACAAAATCATTAGACATCACACTTTCAATAAATCCATGACTATTTCTTTCCTTCTCCGCCTTTTTCTTTTTTACGGTTCCCACAATAAAAGACAAAAGGATCAAAGCCCATGCCCCTGCCAGGGAAGAGAGCAGAATGACCGCTGTCTGCGGAAGTTCACCCAGATCCGCCTTCTGTCCGGAATTTGCCGCCGCTCCATCCGCGTTCTGATCCAGCCGGTACAGGGAAGTCACATCCTCGTACAGTGTTTCAATAAACGCATCGTTCACCTCCTGCTTTCTTCTGACAGACTTCGTAACATTTTCGATCATCTGACCCGCCGCATCGCGAAGGGAGGCCGAGCCATTGAAAACCGGAGTCGCAAAGGTATGCTCCGTATTGTCCAGCAAAAGCTGTGACGCCTTTATTTTCACGTCATAGTACGTCGTATTGTCCTCACCGCATCTGGACAGATAATCCTGATATTCATCAGAAGACTGCGCCTTCGCAGTCACCGGTACGTACCCTTCCGTCTGTGAATACGCGATCTGAACCTCATTCGTCAGAAGGTACTGGGCGAACAGCCAGGAGGCAAGCACCTCCTGCGGATCCTCCTTATTGAAAACACAGACAGAGGGCCCCTGGGATATCATCTGCGGATCTTCCGGCTCGAACTGCGGCACCGTCATGACTGCCGTCTCGAAATCCACCAGCTTATCCTCACTGATATCGGAAAGCGGCGCATCCGTTCCCATCCATGTCGCTCCTGCCGTGGAGTCCACTGCAAAAATACACTGACCCGCATTCAGGAAATTCGCCGGATAGCTGGATATCTTGAAGGTAGAAAAGGCGCCGGTCTTCGCGTGCTGTGCGATCGTATACAGAAGTTCCTTCGTCGTATCGTTAAAAATCTGTATCTCTCCGCTGTCATTGGAGTACCCCGCACCTTTTTGCCGGAGCATCTGGATCATCATATTATCCGTGGATTTATAAATAAATGGAATCATCGTTTTCTGACCGTTGATCAGAAAATTATCCTCCTCATCCTTTGCCATGGCCGCCTCAGAGACCTCCCAGATAAAATCCCAGGTGAGCGTTTCCGGCAGCGTATACCCCAGCTTCTCCACGTACGTTTTGTTTACGTAGCATGCTTCTGTCGAGCGCATAAACGGCACCGCATAAAAGTGACCGTTCACCTTACATTCCTCCAGAAACTGCGGAATGACCTCCTCCTGCTTCGGGGAATCAAAAGCAAGCTCGCTTCCGCCGAGACCGTATTTTTCATCTGCGAACAAGTCCTCCAGCGGCACAACGCTGCCTTCCCCCGTCAGATACGTTGCGATATGATCCGGGTAGGTAATGCAGACATTTGGTGTCGTATTCGTAGCGATATTCGTAATGACATCATTGTAAATTTTCCCGTAATCCGTATAAAGGCGCAGGTTCACCGTGATGTTCGGGTAAAGAGCCTCAAAATCAGAGATCGCCTTTTCATAAATCTTCGTCTGCGTTTTGTTCGTATCGTTCTTTGCCCAGAAAGTGATCTCGAACTTTCTGGACGCATCCAGTTCATCGGGAACCTCGAACGTACTGTGGCCCTTCGAGCCGTGGCATCCCGTCATTGTCACAATACAGCCAAGCGCCAGCAAAAAGAAAAACGATACTCTTTTCCATATTTTTCTCATCCCTTCGTTCCTCCCCTTGCCACACCGGCCATGATCTTCCTGTGAAACAGCAGGAAAAGAACGATCAGCGGAACAGAGATCACCACCACTGACGCCATCATCGCCGGGATATTTTCACGGCCGAATCCGTTTTCCCGAATCTCCTGAATTCCATTGGAGACAAGGAAATACGCTTCATCATCCGTGATCAACCTGGGCCACACGTAGGAATTCCAGCATTCGATCACCTTCAGGATCGTGATCGTAATGATAGTCGGCCTGCAGATCGGCACCAGCACCTTCAGCAGGTATTTCAGGTCAGACGTCCCGTCCACCTTCGCAGCGTAATACAACTGATCCGGCACCTGCTCAAAATTCTCCTTCAACAGATAAATGTAAAAGACTGAGGTCACAGACGGCAAAATCAGCCCCAGGAATGTATTGCGCAGATCCAGGTTTGTGACCGTCACAAAGTTCGTGATGATGACCAGCTCGTTCGGTATCATCATCAGGGAGAGAAACGCCGTAAATGCAAGGTTCTTCCCCTTAAAATTCAACCGTGCAAAGGCAAAGGCCGCAAGAACCGTCACCACAAGCATAATCCCCGTTGTGACCACCGTAAAAATCAGCGTATTCACAAAATACCTCGCCAGAGGCACAGCGGTAAACGCATCCACATAATTCTGAAACGTCGGTGATGTCGTAAAGAACTTCGGAATATATTCTGAATTGTACGCACTGTAGCTTTTCACCGAAGTCAGCAGCATCCAGTAAAACGGGAACAGAACCACAAGCGCCCAGAACGTCAGCAACACGTATGTGACCGTCTTCTGCACTCTTTTGCGCAGCCTGTCCGCCCTTTCTATTTTTTCAAAATCAACTTGATTTCCCATGATCATTTCTCCTAATAACAAATAAGTCATTCATCCACACACGTGCAAACACGATGTGGATTCTGACCTTCTGCCCCTGGTATCATGAATAGTGCACATTTTTCCTGCTCACCAGCAGGTTGATGCATGTTATCGTCAACACGATGGCAAACAGCAAAACAGCCGCCGCCGAAGCATACGAAGGATAACCTCCGCTGTTCCCGTACAGCATATCATAAACGTAACCGACAATCGTATTCATCCCTGCAGCATTCAGATCGGTGCCGAACAGTGCCACCGCATCGCTGTACGCCTTGAACGCGCCGATAAAACCGGTGATGACAAGATAAAAGATCATCGGTGAGATCATCGGCAGCGTAATCTTCCTGAAAATGCGGAACTTTGATGTTCCGTCCACCTTCGCCGCATTGTAATAATCCTGATTCACAGACGATAACGCACTCGTCAGGATCAGAATTTTAAACGGCATAACGACCCATATCGTATAAAAACAGAGGACGAACATTTTCGCCCAATACGGCCCGTCTATAAAATCAATGGACTCTCCTCCAAACCAGTGGATCATCAGATTGATACTGTCTCTTATACACATCTGACGCTGCCGACGACTTAATAGGTGT